>JBBDIG010000038.1:0-57474 GCA_040880525.1 Bacteroidia bacterium | reverse complement strand
CAAGGAACGCACAAGGTTCACGAAGTTTTATATTCTTTGTGTCCATTGTGAAAACCCTTGGTGTACATTGTGTTAAAAAATATTAACCACCAGGGACACAAGGAACGCACAAGGTTCACGAAGTTTTATATTCTTTGTGTCCATTGTGAAAACCCTTGGTGTGCATTGTGGTAAAAAATATTAACCACCAGGGACACAAGGGATGCACAAGGTTCACGAAGTTTTATATTCTTTGTGTCCTTGTGGTTAAAAATCGTTTATCCTAATGGATCCCGTGCATCATTCTGCTTAGTGGTTTCGTCAGCAAAAAGAGGAGCAATGAAGCACCCCCGATTCCGAAAATCCCCCACACAGCATACATATCACTGAATGCATTCAGGGTCTCAAAAACATTGGCAGTTTCTGCATCGGGCACCGATGTGAGTTTTCCCAGTTCGGCTGCTACTTCATGGGCCAGCGCCATGGAAAGAAACCATGCGCCCATTACAAAACCCACAATTCGGGGAGGAGAAAGCTTGGACACCATGGAAAGGCCCACGGGAGAAAGACTCAACTCGCCCATCGTATGCAGCATGTACATTAATACCAGAAAAATGAGGGGCACAAATCCATTTCCCGCAAAAAGTTTGGCTCCGGCCACGAGCACCACAAAGCCGAGGCAAAGTTGTACCAGCCCAAGCACAAACTTCATGGGCGTGGTGGGTTCTTTCTTTCTCCGGCTCAATTGTATCCATATCCAGGAAAAAACCGGAGCCAGCAGCATAATGAAGAGCGGATTCAGGCTCTGAAAAATGGGTGTGGGAATGGGTTCCGAACCGAATATGCTCCGGTCTACATTGCGCTCTGCAAACAGCGTAAGCGATCCACCTGCCTGTTCAAACAATGCCCAGAACATCATGTGGAAAAAGAAGAGCACGATCACCACCTGAAGCCGCTGGCCTTCCACCTTGTTGTCAGTGTTAATGCTGTAAAAGAGCAGATAGCCAATTATCAAAACTGCGATGCCGATCATCACCCATTTCATAATGTCATTCTCATTGAGCACAGCGGCTGCTATAAATACGCTTACCACCGCGCCAAGAATAATCAGAATATTCCGGCTCATTCCCAGGAACACAGGCTTGTGCAATTCCTCGGGATTTGGAGGCAAGCCCTTTTCCCGGCTTATGGATGGTTGTTGTTTACGGGCCAGATCCTGATCAAGAATTTCACCCATCGAAGGCTGCGATTCGTAGCCGGACGAGTCCTCATCGCTCATGTCCTCATCTATGGTCAATCCTTTCATGTTGAACCAGAACATCACCAGGCCTACCAGCATTCCAAAGCCTGCCAGGCTGAAACCCCAGAACCAGCTTACTTCCATCCCGATGTACCCGCAAGTGAGGGGCGCCAGGAATGCCCCGATATTCACGCCCATATAAAAGATCGTAAAGGCTCCGTCTTTCCGTGGGTCGTTCTGCTTATAAAATGTACCGAGGAAGCTGGAAATATTGGGTTTGAAAAAACCATTGCCCACGATAATGAGACCCAGCGCCAGGTAGAAAAGTAAATGCTGGCCTTCAAATCCCAGTACAAAATGGCCGAGCGCCATAAATACCCCACCCAATATTATGGAGCGCCTGAAGCCAAGTATTTTGTCGGCAATTATTCCTCCCAATACGGGAGTGGCATAAACCAGCGCCATATAGGAACCGTAAATTCCGTAAGCCTTCGTGTCGGCCTCGCCCTTGTCCATTTCCGAGAACAATTCCATCACCATATAAAGCATGAGGAGCGAGCGCATTCCATAAAATGAAAAGCGCTCCCACAGTTCGGCAAAAAACAGTACGAACAACGCTTTGGGATGAATTTTCCGCTGCGATAAAATAACCACCGGAACCCAGATAATGACGAAGATCCAACCGAAAATGAGCAATCCTAATCCTAAATCCATCGAACTTATTATTAAAATTCAATCAGTAATTTGCAATTTTATAATGCAAATCCTTCCTTATCTATTTTGATTAAATCAATGATAAATGAAGGAATTTAATTAATTGATTTTATTGGGTTAAATGGTAGCGCCATTTTTTTAAGAATTATTAAATCTCTCCCGGATTCTTCTTGTCTTTATCCTGGATGTCAGAGATCTCATAAGGTTCATGCTCTTCGTGGCTGGTGCCTTCTTTCTCTTCAGCGCCATGCGTAAGTTTTTTCAGCTTGCGCAGGAATGCCAGCAAGAGCAAACCAAACACTGCGGTAAGCAGAAAAATGGAAAGGAAAGTCCAGTATTCGCGCTGGTTCTGTAATTCAAATATTTGTACCTGGGCTGTGTATCCGGCAGTTGTGCCGGGCGCTTTTTCCTTCATCTCCTTTTCCCGCTCAAAATCCAGGATGGCTGTAAGTTCCGGCTCTTCTGCCTTCACCGCGCGGCCGGTCAGTTCCTCACGGCCGCCATCTTTCCATTCAATAAACCGGTTGAAGTCGGTGCCGTCCTTCATCAGAATCACCTGGCCATTTTCAATTTTCACATCAGCCACGATTTGAAAATTTTGTGATTTATTGATGATGGAATCCGGCACATAGGCCAGCATCTGATCGCGGGAGGCGGTGAGTTCAACTTTTACGGGTTCGGCCTGGGCTGCTTCGCCTATGGCTCCGGCTACTTTATTTCCCAAACCGGTCGCGGCAAAATAAAGTCCCATCATGATGGAAACATATTTTACCGGTGCCAGCTTTGTGATGAATGAAAGGGCTACCGGAGAGGCGCAGAGTTCGCCAATAGTGTGGAAAAAATAAGCGAGGATCAGGAGGATTAACATTCCCTTAGCGCCCACAAAATCATCAGCCTGCTTGGTGGCCATAGCCATAAAAATGAATCCTGCACCCATGATGATTGTTCCTGTCGCCATCTTAAAGAGCGATGAGGATTCTTTGCCCCGGTGCTTCCACCACAGCCAGAAACCGGCTACAATGGTTCCGAAGATGATGATAAACAGCGCGTTGACGGACTGAAATACGGATGCAGGAATGAGGTAAGGATCTGTGAGTTCCAAATATCTTAAAACGGTGTAGCCAATGCCCAATAACGCTCCGATCACGTAATACAGCACCTGCGTATCTTCCTTGCGCAAGGTGCCGATAACACCCCGAATCAGCAGCAGCGCTGTACCTGCATAGAACAGAATGTCCAGAACAGAGATCGAAACGAACCTGTCAATTTTCTGCTTTGTGTAAATATTCATCAGCCCACCGGCCTGTTCGAATGCTCCCCAGAAAACGATGACGATGATAAATGAAAGCAGCAGCACAACCAGCCGGTCTTTATCCTTGGAGTCTACATCCTTGTAGATCATCATCAGCATACCAGCCGTAATGGCAAGAAATGCGAACAAGGCGGCATAAGCCCATCTGTCAAATCCTTCAAAAAGAAAGAGTCCCATCAGAATTCCCCCTATCAGCAACACCGCTGTAATGGCCAGTTGCACCGGACTTCTGAATAACCTTCTGAAGAGCTCTCCCAGCGAAGTGTCTTCGGCCCTGTCAGCATGAATGATGGATTCATCTGGATGCGGATCACTGCCGGGGGCCTCTCCCACCCCTCTGAGGTATTTCTGGCCCATCATGTAAACCACCTGCCCCAGCAACATTCCTATTCCTGCAAGGCCAAAACCGTAGTGCCAGCCAATTTTCTCTCCCACATATCCTACGATGAGGGATGAAAGGAATGCACCCACGTTTATCCCGATATAAAAGATGGTAAAGCCGCTGTCTCTGCGTTCATCTCCGGGCTTGTATAAGCCGCCCACCATCGTGGAAATATTGGGTTTCAAACCTCCCACCCCAATGATGATCAGCGCCAGGCCTGTGAAGAATGCCCACGGTGCATCTACCGCCAGTATTCCGTGGCCCGCACATAAAGTAAGGCCGCCCAATAGCACCGTCTTTTTCTGTCCGAGCCATTTGTCTGCTATGATACCCCCCGGAATGGACATTACGTATACGAGCATCGTATACCAGCCGTATAGCGCCAAAGCTCTGCCTTCGGCCCAGCCGAGCCCGGCATTTTGGTCAGCGGCCGAACTGATGATATACAGCACAAGGATGGCGCGCATTCCATAATAACTGAACCGCTCCCATAGCTCTGTGAAGAAGAGGATGTATAATCCTTTTGGATGGCCCCATAATTCTGAACGGTCAATTGGCAGGGCATTCTGATTTACTGTGCTCATTAAGAAGTATAGATTTAAAATTGGTTAGGATAGCACCCAATGAGGATCAGGAGATCTTGCTGCAAGCGCAAACGTATGAATCGGCTGATGATCGCGATCAATTGAGTGAATTGTAAATTGAGGGGCTAAAAATAGAAAAAATACAGACAGAACTTTTAAAACCTATGATTCTTTAAATTTTTAAAATTCATTTTGAACAGGTAATAAAATATAGCGGTCGCGGGCTTTCTCAAGGTTAAAGGATAAAACATCAGCCAAATACCCTGATCAAATCACTAGAACACGGAACCCGGAACCCGGAACCCAGAACTGCAACTCAGGGAAAAGAAAAATTAATTTCCCTCAATATTTCCAATAAAGGCTGGATGGGAGATGGTTGGACAGTCAACTCCATTGAAACGGATTTTTGGAAATCGCCACGGGTAACCTGCAGGGTCTCACCTACCCGGTCATCGCAGGTGGGGCAGCCAATAGTATCCTGCATCCGGCTTAGGTGGTTGTAGGGAATAGCGGCTCTCAGCCTCTGCCACTGTTCTTCGGTCACCTCCTCCGTGATTCGTATTTCAGGAAAAACCGAGTCATTCGGTCCTGATTTAATGTAGGTTACGGTTCCCGGGCTGAGGATGATTTCTCTGGTGCAATAACCTGCACAGGTGTTCAGGAAATAGACATGGCGAATCTCAATGTCGTTTCCAAGCAATGGATCTTTTTTGCAGGACGGGACAAAGCAGAGAAGGAAGCAAGGCAACACCCACAAAAGCCTGCGGATAGCCCATATCCTAGCTACATTAAGAAAACTGCTTTTCGTCATTCTGCTGGAATTTCCGGTTCCGCAGAATGTTCGTATGATGATTCGTATTGAGAAGGCTTGTAAAATACCACCAGCGTTCCCAGTCGCGTATCGAGACCCATTACCGGAGCCACAATGGCAACATCTCCTCCTTCACGTTCAGAAAGCGTAATCTCACCGTCCTGCAGCAAGGCCGCATCATACCACTCAGAAAATGCCGCGTTCTCAGTCTTTTTATCGGTAGAGATCAGAATCTGCCCGTCATTATCCACGAGCATAACCTGCTGTATGTTCTTTTCTTTCACGAACTGCGACAGGTATTGATTCACCTGCTCCAGGTTATCGCGCATCATCTCAGCCCGAACGGCCCAGGTGAGTGGCTTCACCATCAGGCGGGCATGTTCCTTTTGCTCTTCCCTGAATTTACTCTCAAACTGCCGCTCCATTTCCAGGCGCTCCTGACCAAAATCTTCTGTAAGATTTTTTATCTCATTATTTTTAAATACCCAAATACCTGCGGGCACCAGGATTATGATCAATATTAAGATCAGAATCCAAATCCACTTTCTGCTTTTGCTTTCTGTTTTTTCTTCCATTATGCCAGGTTTTCCTTAAAGATTTGAGAGAAGGTAATCTGTGATTTTCGTAAAAAGATGGAGCCTCGTATAGCCGCCATATATCCCGTGGTTTTTATCAGGGTAAAATTCAGAATCGAACTTTTTGTTCCGCGCTATTAATTGTTTTATGAGTTCCAGGCTGTTCTGCGGATGCACGTTGTCATCAAAAGTTCCATGCACTATCAGGTAGTTTCCTTTTAACTGATCTACATAGGTAAGCACTGAACTTTCTTTATACCCTTCAGGATTTTCTTCCGGTGTGCGCATAAACCGCTCAGTATAAATATTATCGTAAAAACGCCAGTCAGAAACCGGGGCCACAGCCACAGCAGTTTTGAAGAGCTCATTTCCTTTCATTATGCAAAGGGAAGCCATGTAGCCACCATAGCTCCAGCCAAATATCCCGATCCGCGAGGCGTCTACATATTCAAGGTTGCCCAGGTATTCGGCTGCCGCCATTTGATCTTCCACCTCATACTTGCCCAGGTTCAGGTAGGTCATCTTCTTGAAATTGCTGCCGCGCGCGCCAGTCCCGCGGTTATCCACAGATACTACGATATACCCTTTGGAAACCATGTATTGAAACCACATTTCATTATAGCTGCTCCACTGGTTTTCCACTGTTTGTGAACCGGGGCCGCCATATACGGTCATCAACACCGGGTATTTGTTTTTTTCTTTGAAATCAGCAGGTTTTATCATCCAGCCGTTTAGCAGTGTCCCGTCAGGGCCTTTAAAGCTGAAAAACTCCTTTTCCGGCAGGTCATATTCTGAAAGCACTTCGCGGAGTTCATTATTCGCCTCCACCTCTTTTACCATAGCTCCGCCCGACTTCCTGATAGCGACAACGGGCGGCTCGGTGGCTTCGCTCCAGTTGTGGATCATATAGTCAAACGTTTTGCTGAAGGACACATCGTTCCAGCCCTTTTTATGTGTCATCTTTTTCGGGCCTTTTCCGTTCAGCTTCACGGAGTAGATGTATCGCTCCAAAGGTGATTCCTCAGCACTTGCATAGTAGAGGGTTTTATCATTTTCAGCATATCCCAGGAATTCGGTCACGTCCCATTCACCGCTCGTGATCTGGCGTTCCAGGTTTCCCTCATTGTCATATAAATAAATATGGTTGTATCCGCTAAGGTCAGATGTCCACAAAAAATCGTTTTCCGGAAGGAAAGTAAGATCGTCTGTAATGTCAATATAGGTATCGCTTTGCTCGGTCAGGACCACCTCAGAAGTGCCGGTGACGGCATTGGCAAAAACCAGTTCCTGCTTATTCTGATGACGGTTCATCAGTTGTATTGAAAGCACATCCGGCTCGCGGGTCCATTTTATCCTGGGAATGTATTCGTATTCATCCCCCAGAGCCACCTGCGTGTTTTTGCCGGTTTTTAAGTCGTAAATCCAAATGCTCACCTTGCTGTTGACGGCTCCTACCTTAGGGTATTTGTAGCGGTAAGATTCAGGATAAGCACTGTTCGTGTACTTTTTCAGCATGTATTCCTGCACCTCACGCTCGTCAAATTTGTAGTAGGCAATGCGGGTTCCTTCAGGGTTCCATTCATAAGCCTGCACCAGCTTGAATTCCTCCTCATAAACCCAGTCGCTCGCCCCGTTGATGATCTTGTTTATTTCGCCATCCTTTGTGATCTGCGTCACTTTGTCGTCAGCCAGGTTCTGGACGTAGAGGTTGTTGTCCTTCACAAAAGCCACTTTATCTTCCGGGGCCGAGAGGTTCGGATACATTACCAGTTCCTCCTCCATAATGGGTTTTGCCAGGCGGTTGTCCTTGTTCCAGAGATAATACATTGCCTTAGAAGAATGCCGGTAAAGCGGCACAGTACCCGTTTCCAATATCACCGTCTTTTCCGATTCAGAAAGGGCAAGGTCATCGAAAATAATGTCGGCTACAGTTCCGGTCAGCCATCCGGTCGTAAATAGCGTATCTACTTTATCGCCATCATATTGGTATCGCAGCAGAGATGAGCTGCCAGAACTGAAGTCATTATGCAGCCTGGCAAAATGCTTCCCATCGTTCAAAGGCCTTATGCCCGTCATTCCTTTGGGATAAAACTTCCCTGATGCCCAGATATCCTGTAGCGTCAGTTCCTTTTTTTCACCATTCTCATTTGCATTATCCTTTTTCTTCTTCTGCGCGCGGGCAGGGTTCACTGCAATCAACAGCACAAGTAAAATTATCCAGGACCGGTTCATTCTTTTATTTTTGAGTTGTGCGCCAAAATTACACGCTTTGCATTCAATTTGTCTCCCCGGCCTCTCATCCATTTGATGTAAATGGTTAATGAACGATACCTGGGGTGTGTAGGGCTCTTTTCCATTAAATATTTTTTCACTGAATTTCCCGATGCACCGTCTGCCAAATATCAATAGAAGGACGGAAAGTTGTAATTTTGCCGTTTTTTTTAAGTTTCAAATATTTATTTAAAATTTTATCTGATCAAATAGCGATTATAAAAGATGAAGAAAATTGCCGTTATCGGAGCCGGCCCGGCAGGGCTTACTGCAGCCTGCCGGCTTACCAAAGCCGGCTACCCGGTGGATGTGTATGAAGCCAGCGAACATGTTGGAGGCATGTGCAGAACTCTAAAGCTTTGGGATTATGAAGTGGACCTGGGTCCCCACCGTTTTTTCAGTAACAACAAAATGGTAAATGACTTCTGGTTTTCAATGGCCGGAAATGATTACCATTTGGTCAATCGTTTAACGAGAATATATTATAATAAGCAATTTTATAATTATCCTGTTAAAATTTTAGAAGTGCTCAGAAAAACGGGTTTTATAAAATCGGCTGCTATTTTAAATAGTTTTTTATTAGGCCAGATAAAGCCAAATAAAAACCCGGAAAATTTTGAAGAATGGGTGAGCCACAAATTTGGAGAGCAACTTTTTGAGATGTTTTTCAAAACCTACTCAGAGAAACTTTGGGGCGTGAAGTGTACTGAAATTGATGTAGATTTTGCTGCACAGCGAATTAAACAATTTTCTCTGGCAGAGGCCATCAAGAATGGATTAGGGCTAGTAAATGCACGCAAGCATAAAACCCTCGTTGATAATTTTGCCTATCCACAGCACGGCACGGGCATGATCTATAAAAACATTGCGGCAAAAATTGTGGAGCAGGGCGGGAAAATACATTTAGGACAACCGCTCACTAAAGTATTGAGCGTAGATGATGACAAAATGAAGTTAGGATTTGCGGATCATCAGGAGAAAGAATATGATCATGTGATTTCCAGTATGCCTCTGACGCGGCTTATAAAATCCTTGCCAGGAGCGCCTCAGGCTGCATTGGAGGCTGCTGATAAATTGAAATTCCGCAACACGATTCTGGTTTACCTGCTTGTGGAAGGAAAATCTCTTTTTCCCGATAACTGGCTGTATATCCATGCTCCCGAACTGAATACAGGACGCATAACCAACTTCAGAAATTGGTCGCCCGGCCTGTACGGAGACCTGGAAGGAACCGTGCTTTCTCTGGAATATTGGTGCAATTTTGAAGATGAGATATGGAGCCGCGATGACAGTAAAATTGCAGAAATGGCCATTAAGGAATTGAACATGACCGGGCTAAACAAAGGAAATAAAGTGGTTGACTGGCATATTGAGCGCGTTCCCAATTGCTATCCAATTTATTTAACCGGGTACAAAACCATTCTCCAGCCCGTAATTGATCATATTAACAATGTAAAACCTTTGCAGGTAATTGGCAGGTACGGTGCATTTAAATACAACAACCAGGATCATAGTATATTAATGGGATTGCTGGCTGCTGATAATATTATTTATAATAAAAATCATAACCTTTGGAAAGTAAATACAGATTATGATTCCTACCAGGAAGAAAGCGGAATTGATGATTAAAACTAAAACTGTTCAAAACGGATGATTTTTTAATTCTTTTAATTATTAGCATTTATTTATTAAATTTTAAAATATTAGTATTCAATTCTAAATTTGATTCTTCTGTATAATATTAGAAAGGCGCTCAAATGTTCTGGTATTTTGCTTTTTAGCTACGGAGCAGGGCATTGAACAAGCGCCCATTGGGAGATTTAGTTGGCGGTTATATACATTCCATAATATTCATAGTAGAACCATAAATTAGAAAGATAAAAAATAGTCTTATTCTAAACACTGTGGAAAACACAAGAGCGCTAAAATTTCCCGGGCTTTGTTCAGGTGTATTCAATCCTTCATTGATTCTTGCATCTTTGCGAGCGTTTTTACCGGCTGCCTCAAAACGGTATCCGGTATATGGAATCATTATAAAAAGTACTTGTGACCGCTAACATCTTTATCCCGTGCTTCGTAGATCAATTATTTCCGGAAACCGCCTTTAACATGATCAGGGTTTTGCGGAAAGCCGGCTGTAAAACGCACTACAACCCGGAGCAAACCTGCTGTGGACAACCCGCTTTCAATGCAGGCCACAAAAAAGCAGCACGTGAGGTTGCACTAAAATTTCTCGAAGAATTCAGCAGCAATCATTTTGTGGTGGCTCCTTCTGCTTCGTGCGTGGGCATGGTACGGAGCTATTATACTGATCTGTTCAAGAATTCATCAAGACACAACCAGTGCAAACAATTGCAGAGCAACATCTATGAGCTTTCCGAATTCCTGGTAAAGGTGCTGAAGGTGGAGGATCTCGGTGCTTCGCTTCCCGGCAAAGCTACCTACCACGATTCCTGCAGCGCCCTTCGCGAATGCGGAATTAAAGCAGCCCCGCGGAAGTTGCTGGCAAATGTGCAAGGACTGGAACTTGTGGAGATGAATGAGGTGGAAACATGCTGCGGATTCGGAGGCACCTTTGCCGTAAAATTTGAATCCATTTCTGTGGCGATGGCCGAGCAGAAAGTAACCCACGCCCTTGAAACCGGTGCCGAATATCTGATATCAACCGACCATAGCTGCCTGCTGCATCTGGACGGCTACATTCGTAATAAGAACCTGAAGTTGCGATCACTTCATATTGCGGATGTACTTGCTTCCGGTTGGTGACGCATTTTCAATCTACCATTAGATTTTTCTCAAATGAACTCAGAAATATATTTTGCTGATCCTGATAAACTCCTGGATTTTACACGTCATATTTTCCTGTCTGCCGGATTTAATGACAACAAGGCCACGATCGCAGCCACGGTGCTTCAGCGTGCAGATCTGCGCGGCATTGATTCGCATGGAGTAGCACGGCTGCCGGGATATGTAAGGCTGATAAAGCAGGGCCGGATTCTGCCAGACGCTGAAACGGCCATTGTGCACGAAACGCCTGGCACCGCTCTGGCCGATGGTAACAAGGGAATTGGCCTCGTGATAGCCGGAGAAGCGATGGATATAGCCATTGAAAAAGCCAGAGCGGTGGGCTCCGGATGGGTAGCGGTAAAAAATTCCTCGCATTTTGGCGTTGCCGTAGCCCATGCCGAAAAGGCGCTGAAGCATAATATGATTGGCTTTGTGCTGACCAATGCAAGTCCGTTGGTTTCGCCAGCCGGAGGGATCACACCCCTGTTCGGAACGAACCCGGTATGTGTTACGATTCCCGCAGGAAAATTTCCACCTGTTATAATAGATATGTCCACCACTGTGGCAGCCAATGGCAAACTGGAAATTGCGCAGCGCAAGGGCGGAAATATTCCGGAGGGATGGGTTCAGACGCGGGAGGGCCTGCCATCAAATAATCCTGATGAACTCAAGGATGGAGGGACATTGCTGCCGCTGGGTGGAGATCTGTTGCATAGCAGCTATAAAGGATATGCACTGGGTGGCTGGGTTGATATATTCAGCGGGGTATTGTCCGGAGCAAACTTTGGCCAGTGGGTTCCGCCCTTCGTATCTTTTCTTGATGTACATCGCGAAGAGGTGGGCCAGGGATTAGGCCATTTTGTGGGTGCCTGGCGCATTGATGCTTTCCGGCCGGTTGAGGATTTCAAAACTTCGATGGATATATGGATTGAGCATATCAAAAAATCAAAGCCCGCACCGGGGGTGGAACGGGTCCTGATTCCCGGAGAACCGGAAGCAGCACATGAAGCAACACGTATGGCAAAGGGAATTCCCCTGCACCCAAAAGTTGTGGAAGGTTTATCTGAACTTTCAAAAGAATACAAAGTAGAATTGGCGATTTAAAATTTGAATATCTGATGGAAATCCGGACGATTATTGAGTGGCTTCAGCTTTTGCCGCACCCCGAAGGCGGTTTTTATCGAGAAGTCTATCGCAGCCTGGGAAATATCCCTCAGCAGGCCTTAGGTCCGCAATTCAGCGGCAGCAGGAATTATTCTACAAGCATTTACTTTCTGCTCACTTCCGAAAATTTTTCTGCTTTCCACCGGATAAAGCAGGATGAAATTTGGCATTTCTATCAGGGCTCAGCGATTCGCATTCATGTTATTTACCCCAATGGTGAGTACCGGCCACAGGATGTAGGGCTGGATTTTGAGGTTGGCGAGCTTCCTCAATTCGTGGTGCCTGCCGGTTGCTGGTTTGCCTCTTCGGTAAAAGATGCAGATTCCTTTTCGCTCACTGGCTGCACCGTATCGCCCGGTTTCGACTTTGCTGATTTTGAACTGGCTGACAGAGGAGAGCTGACCGCAACATTTCCTCAACATGCGCAAATTATTGAGCAACTGACACGAATCTGATCTTTTGAATTAGAAGGCTACAATTCAATTTGTTGCCTGATAAAGCTCATCACCTGCTCCGTTCCTCCCCTGTTTTTAATAATAAAATTCAAAGCGGCTTCTCCTGCTGCTTTGCGGTTTTCTTCGGTTTTCAGGAAAAGGATTTTTTCCCGAACACCCTGATAGGTTTTAACTTCAAATGCGCCACCGGTTTTTATAAGCGTAGTGGCTTCATGAAACCTGTGATGATTCGGGCCAAAAAGTATGGGCAGTCCGAAAGCTGCCGGCTCCAGGATATTGTGGATGCTGTATCCAAACCCGCCACCGATAAAAGCAACAGCAGCGATTTTATACAGAGAAGAAAGCATCCCCACATTATCAATGAGCAATATTCGCTGACCGGTGTCAGGCTCCTGATTCAAACGACTGTAACGAACTACCACACCTTTAAAGAGACTTTCCACCTTTCCCAGGTTTTTCTGCCCGGTGTGGTGGGGAGCGATGATCACTTTTCCTGTCCAGACTTTTTCTTCCAGCAATCGCAAGATCATCTCTTCTTCCATTTGATAGGTACTGCCGCCAATAAGCACGGCCTCGCCTCCTGTCCATTTTTCAATTTCCGGAAATTCCTTCACCGTTTGCGCTATTTCAAATACACGGTCAATTCGTGTGTCAGGAATCACGGTAAAATTGGAGTAGCCGAGCGATTGCAGCAATTGACCTGAATTTTGATCTTGCACAAAGAAGTGGCGTACATACCGGAGCATCTTTCTGTGCAACCCGCCATAAACCCGGAAGAATGGCTGCGAAGGACGAAAAACTGCCGAGACGAGCAGCAACGGCACGCCCCGGGAACTCAGCTCCCTGAAGTAGTAATACCAGAAATCATATTTGATAAACAGAGCTAACCTGGGCTTTATAAGTGAAACCAGCTTTTCGGCATTTCCCGGAGCGTCCAGGGGAAGATGGATGACCCTATCGGCCAAAGGATAATTTTTCCGCACATCATATCCTGATGGAGAAAAAAAAGTAAGCACCAGCGGAAGATGAGGATAGGCTATTTTGAGCTTTTCAATAAGCGGACGGCCCTGCTCAAATTCGCCAAGAGAACTGCAATGCACCCATAAGCTGCCGCCAAACGCATCGAAATCAACTAATTCCTGCCACGATGATTTTTTGCCCCGCAGCCACTTTCGCGCTTTTTCATTTCGAAGCGCTGCCATCCGGATAGCAAATAAATATAGTTGCAGAAATATTCGATAGAGAACAGTCATCAGAATCTTTGATCACATGTCAGGTTGAGCAGGGAAAACTTCAGTTTGATGCCTGATTGAGGATCAGGGAAAAAAATATTGCTATTGCACGTAGCATCAATAGAACTGAGTAGATCCGGAGCGTTTATAAAGCGGAATATACCACGTAAGCCTCAGCCCGGCCATCAGGTCCAGCCGGGGTTCGTCCAGCCTGCGCATTAATTGATTGTCCCAGTCGCGTCTGTTCTGTGTAAAACCTTCCGTAATTTCAATGCTTGCCTGGAAATTCACGAAGCCACTATTGCTGAGATGAAAATAGCCGATGGACTGGCTGAGCAGCCATCCGTTGGTGAGGCGATCATATCCCTTTTTGTATTCTCCCTCCAGTTGCGGCAGTTTATCACTGCGGGTATTAAAATGGATCCTATGCTCCATGAATCCGGCACCGGCTGCTACTGCAATGCCTGAATTCGCATTTGGTCCGGCTACGGGAAATATTTTGCCGATTTTAGCCTGAACCATTGTGCCCCGCAACTGCAGCTCCATTAAATCGAAACGCCCATCGCCATCAATAAGCAAACCCGTTGAGGGTGAAGCGATGTTGCTTACCGGGTTTTCCCTGACGTTTCCATTAAACAAAAAATTATATTCCCCGGAAATATAAAAGTTAGAGTTGTGCTTAAAAGTATAGGAACCTCCTATCGCGGAAATGGGTCCGAACCGGTCATCCAAATCCTCATACGGAAAATTATAAGTGTACTGAATACCAATAAGAGAAAGCGACATTGGGGATTCCTGACCTGTACGCTGAGCCAATACAGGAAGGGAGAAAACAGCCATAAACAGCCAGGAGAAAAAAATATAATTTCTTAACATAATGATACTTTTGAAAACTATTTTTGCCTGTATTGAAGGCAAAATTACTTTATATTTGCAACTTCTTTTTGAGAAGCTTACTACACTTTAAATCATTATTCAGGACATAATATGCAGCCACTCACAATGGTGGATCTTCACGGGCAATACCTCAATATAAAAGGAGAAATAGATACTGCCATTTCTCACGTTCTTGACACTACCGCATTTATCAAAGGTCCTGATGTTAAGGAATTTGAAAGATCACTCGCAAAATACCTCAATACAAAACACGCCATCGGGTGTGCAAACGGAACCGATGCTCTTCAACTGGCCCTGATGGCGCTTGAACTGCCTCCGGGTGCTGAAGTGATCACTCCGGATTTTACCTTTATCGCAACTGTAGAAGTAGTGAAGCTTTTGGGTTTCAGACCCGTCATTGTGGATGTGGATCCTGATACCTTTACGATTGATCCCGCGCGAATTGAGGAGGCAATTTCAGATAAAACCAAAGCCATTATCCCCGTCCATCTGTTTGGGCAATGTGCGGACATGAACGCGATCATGGAAATTGCAAAACGCCATGATCTTTATGTAATTGAAGATACGGCACAGGCTACCGGTGCGGAATATACCCTTGCGGATGGCTCCGTGAAAAAAGCAGGTACAATTGGCCAGATTGGTTGCACTTCCTTTTTTCCATCCAAGAATTTAGGATGCTTCGGAGATGGAGGCGCCCTTTTTACAGATGATGAGGAACTTGCAGCGAAAATCAGCCAAATGGCGAATCATGGCCAGGGAAGCGCTTATCATTATGATACGATTGGTGTGAACTCCCGCCTGGATACGATACAAGCAGCCATCCTGAATGTGAAGTTGCCACACCTGGATCGCTACAATGCCGCCAGGCGAAAAGCGGCAGACTTTTATGATTCAGCATTTAAGAATATTCCTGAACTGATTACACCTGCCAGGAATCAGGATTCAACTCATATTTTTCATCAGTATACTTTAAAGTTAAAAAATACGGACAGGGGCGCGCTGATGAAATTTCTTGATCAAAATAATATTCCAAATAAGGTGTATTATCCTTTTCCGCTGCACAAGCAGCAGCCTTATCAGGATGCCCGGTTTGATACGCAAAAGCTGGAGGTATCTAAAAGCCTCTGCCAGAGTGTGATCTCCCTGCCGATGCACACGGAACTTAGTGAGCAACAACTGGAATATATTGCCAAAACAGTTAATAAATTTTTCAACCAATAAGATTTACAAAAAATGAAGATTACTATTATCGGTACCGGTTATGTTGGACTGGTAAGCGGTATCTGTTTTTCTGAAATGGGAAACGATGTCACTTGTATAGATATAGACAAGGAGAAAGTTGATAAGCTGACCAATGGCAAGCTTACGATCTATGAACCGGGTCTTGAATTCCTTTTTGAAAGAAACCTGAAACAGGGACGTATAAATTTCACCACTGCTTTGCAGGAAGGAATTAAAGATGCCAGTATCATTTTTCTTGCACTCCCCACCCCGCCTGGCGAAGATGGCTCTGCCGATCTTCAATATGTATTGGATGTTGCGAATAAGCTGGGACATCTGCTGACGAGCTACACCGTGATTGTTGACAAAAGCACCGTTCCTGTGGGGACTGCTGACAAGGTGAGAGATGCCATTGCAGCCAACGCAACAGTGGAATTTGACGTGGTGGCCAATCCTGAATTCCTGCGCGAAGGCGTTGCTGTGGATGACTTTATGAAACCTGACCGCGTGGTGATCGGAACTACCTCAGAACGAGCGCGTAAAATTATGGAGCAGATCTATAAGCCTTTCGTGCGGCAGGGAAACCCCATTCTTTTTATGGATGAACGTAGTGCAGAAATGACAAAATATGCTGCAAATGCTTTTCTCGCTACCAAGATTACTTTTATGAATGAGATAGCCAATCTCTGCGAACGAGTAGGCGCAAATGTAGACGCTATTCGCATCGGGATCGGTTCGGACAATCGCATTGGAAACCGTTTCCTTTTCTCAGGCATTGGCTATGGCGGAAGCTGCTTTCCAAAAGACGTGCAGGCGCTGGAGAAAACGGCCAGAGATAACCAATACGATTTTAAGATCCTGAATTCGGTGATGGAGGTGAACGAACGCCAGAAAACCATCCTGATGCCCAGGATCAGTGAGCATTTTGACGGGCATCTCAGCGGGAAAACGTTTGCACTCTGGGGCCTTGCCTTTAAACCCAACACTGATGACATCCGGGAAGCCCCGGCTCTGTACCTGATAAAGGAATTATTGAAGGAAGGCGCTAAAGTCCAGGCCTTTGACCCTGAAGCGATGGAGAACGTGAAAAGAGTGCTGGGCGATGATATCACTTATGCTGAGAATCAGTATGAAGCCCTTGAAGGAGCCGATGCTCTCATCATTGCTACAGAATGGGCGGTTTTCCGCACTCCTGACTTCGATAAAATGGGCAGCCTGATGGCCGGTAAAGTGATTTTTGATGGTCGCAATTTATTCGAACCTGGAATAATGAAAGAAAATGGTTTTACGTATCAGAGCATAGGACGCAAAATGGATGTGTCTGAAAAAATATCCAGATAAAAAATTATGAAGGACTCAACACAACCCAGGATATTAATTACCGGAGCGGCAGGCTTTCTGGGATCGCATCTTAGTGACCGGTTCATTAAAGAAGGTTATAAAGTTATCGGGATGGACAACCTGATCACCGGAAACCTCGAAAATATTTCTCACCTGTTCAAACTGGAAAACTTCGAGTTCTACCATCACGATGTTTCAAAGTTTGTACACGTGCCGGGTGATCTTGATTACATTCTGCATTTCGCATCTCCGGCCAGCCCCATAGATTATTTGAAGATGCCGATACAAACTCTCAAGGTCGGCTCCCTGGGAACCCACAACCTGTTGGGCCTTGCCAAAGCAAAGAAAGCCAGGATCCTTGTGGCCTCCACTTCAGAGGTGTATGGAGATCCGGAAGTGCATCCGCAAACGGAGGAATATTGGGGCAACGTGAATCCGGTCGGGCCGCGCGGAGTGTATGATGAGGCCAAAAGATTCCAGGAGGCTATGACCATGGCATACCATAATTTTCATGGGCTGGATGTGCGCATTATCCGGATATTCAACGTTTATGGACCCCGAATGCGACTGGACGATGGGCGGGCTTTGCCGACTTTCATCAGCCAGGCTTTGCGGGAGGAACCCATTACCGTATATGGCGATGGCAGCCAAACCCGCTCTTTCTGCTATGTGGATGACATGATTGAAGGCATTTACCGGTTGCTGCATTCAGAATACTTTTATCCGGTAAACATTGGAAATCCTGATGAAATTACAATTAAAGAATTTGCCGAGGAAATTCTGAAACTGACCCGTGCGGGCTCAAAATTAATTTATGAACCCTTGCCGATAAATGATCCCCAACAACGCAAGCCTGACATCACACTGGCTCAAAAGCTCTTCGGTTGGCAACCAACAGTATCCAGGAAAGAAGGGCTTGACATAACGCTGGAATATTTCAGGAAGCAGTTGAAAAAGGAAAAATTGACACAGGTGCAGCAAGAGCACTGAAAAACGATCAGGGGCTTTGACAATAAAGGTTTTAGTAACAGGAGGTACAGGTTTTATCGGTTCCCACACAGCCGTGGAATTATTGAATAACGGTTATGAAGTGGTAATTGCTGATAACCTGAGCAACAGCCATGAGAATGTGCTGGCTGGCATTGCAGCCATTACTCACAAGAATCCTTTTTTTTCCAAAACTGATCTGCAGAATAAGGAAGAACTTGCCCTTTTATTTGCAGAACATCCTGATATAAAGGCTGTCATCCACTTTGCTGCGTTAAAGGCGGTGGGCGAATCAGTGGAAAATCCATTGCTGTATTATCGCAACAACCTGGTTTCCTTGTTGAATCTTCTGGAATTAATGGCAGACAATCAGATTCAGCATATTGTCTTCTCCTCCTCCTGCACCGTATATGGAGAACCGGATTCATTGCCGGTTTCAGAAAATGCTCCGGTAAAAAAAGCGGAATCTCCTTATGGAAATACGAAGAAAATGGCAGAAGATATTCTGGCCGATACCTGTCGCGCCAGCGCTCTTAATTGCGTTTCGCTCCGCTACTTTAACCCCACCGGGGCCCATCCTTCAGCGTTGATTGGCGAATTGCCCATCGGCACGCCCAACAACCTGATGCCGCTGATTACGCAGACTGCGATTGGCAAGCGGAACAAGATCACGGTTTATGGCGATGATTATCCCACTCCGGACGGCACCTGCATCCGCGATTATATTCACGTGGCAGACCTGGCCAATGCTCATGTCGTGGCACTGGAACGAATGCTCAATGCGCGGCAAAAAAGCAATTATGAAATATTTAATCTTGGTACTGGAAAAGGATATTCTGTATTGGAAACGATAAAAACTTTTGAAAAAGTGACCGGCCAAAAACTGAACTACGAAATTGGCACTCGCAGAAAAGGAGATGTGATAGCTGTATATGCAGATACAGAGTTTGCCAATAAGGAACTTGGCTGGAAAGCAGAACTCGATCTGGCCGACATGGTTTCCACAGCCTGGAACTGGGAAAAACATCTTGCATTAACTGAAAAAGAAGAAAAATGAATTTGGAAAGAAAAATATTGATCACCGGGGGAGCTGGGTTTATCGGGTCGCATGTGGTACGGCATTTTGTGAAGAAATTTCCTCACTATCAAATCATTAATCTTGACCTGCTGACCTATGCCGGAAACCTTGAAAATCTGAAGGATATTGAGAACAAAGAAAATTACCAGTTTATAAAAGGTGACATTGCGGATGCCGAATTTATTACGCGGCTTTTCCATGAGCATCAATTTGATTCAGTGATTCATCTCGCTGCTGAGAGTCACGTGGACCGCAGTATTTCAGATCCTAATGCATTTATTTATACCAATATCATAGGAACATTAAACCTGCTGAATGCTGCACGGGAAATCTGGGACATGAAAACCGCAGCTAACGGAAAAAATCTCTTTTACCATATTTCTACAGATGAAGTATACGGATCGCTAGGGGATGAAGGCTATTTTTATGAAACAACGGCTTATGATCCACGCTCTCCTTATTCTGCTTCAAAAGCAAGCAGCGATCATTTGGTGAGGGCTTACCACCATACTTTTCACATGCCGGTGGTTATTTCCAACTGCTCTAATAACTACGGCCCTTTTCAATTTCCGGAAAAGCTTATTCCATTAATGATACATAACATAAGGGATAAAAAGCCACTACCGGTTTATGGCAAAGGTGAAAATATACGCGACTGGCTATACGTGGAAGACCATGTAAGCGCCATTGATGTAATTTTTCACAAAGGCAGAAACGGTGAAACCTACAATATTGGAGGTGAAAATGAATGGAAAAATATTAAGCTCGTAAGAATGCTGTGTGAGGTGATGGATGAAAAGCTGGGCCGCAAGCCTGGCGAATCCGCAGAGCTGATCACTTTCGTAACGGACCGCCCTGGCCACGATAAGCGCTACGCCATAGATTGCGGAAAGCTAAAGGGTGAACTGGGCTGGACCCAAAGCCTGGATTTTGAAGAAGGTCTGGAAAAAACCGTAAAATGGTACTTGAAAAATGAAGAATGGTTAAACCATGTAACATCAGGGAAATACCAGGAATATTATGAAAAACAATACGCGTCCAAATAAAATGCATCTTCCCCATTCGATCTTTTTAATCTAAAATTTTAAAACACCACATAAAATAATAAAATCAAAACTAAAATGAAGGGGATTATTTTAGCAGGAGGCTCAGGAACAAGGCTGTATCCTTTGACGATCAGCATTAGCAAACAACTGATGCCGCTTTATGACAAGCCGATGATCTATTACCCGCTATCCACGCTTATGCTGGCGGGAATTCGGGACATTTTGATTATTTCCACGCCTCACGACCTGCCAAATTTTGAAAAACTTTTGAAGGATGGCAGCCATCTGGGAATGAACTTTCAATATGCAGAGCAGCCTGAACCAAAGGGGCTGGCGCAGGCATTTACCATCGGTGCGGATTTTATCGGAAATGATCAGGCTGCACTGATACTAGGCGACAATATCTTTTATGGCTTCAGAATGGCTGATGTACTGAGCGATATTGATCCAAAGGGGGGGATTATTTTCGCCTACCATGTTTCGGACCCAGAGCGCTATGGAGTTGTGGAATTTGATGAGAAATTCAAAGCACTCAGTATTGAAGAAAAACCGAAGCAGCCTAAATCTAATTTTGCCGTTCCAGGCTTATATTTTTATGATAATTCCGTCATAGATATTGCAAGAAATCTGGAACCTTCGGCTCGTGGAGAATATGAGATCACGGATGTAAATAAGGAATATCTGAAGCAGGAAAAGCTGAAGGTTCAGGTACTCAGCCGCGGAACCGCCTGGCTCGATACCGGCACCTTCGATTCACTGATGCAGGCCGCCCAGTTCGTACAGGTAATTGAAGAACGGCAGGGACTTAAGATTGGATGCATTGAGGAAATTGCCTTCAGGAAAGGGTTTATTGACAGCGAACAACTGGGCAAAGTAGCTACTCCGTTATTAAACAGCGGCTATGGCGACTATCTGCTAAAACTCCTGGATCAGGAAAGACAAGCAGGTCCCAAGGTACGGGATCATATTATCGGTTAATTTTCTCCGATCCAGGTCATACCTGCACCAGCCACTTTTTTATTTACTTTTTAATTTTAAAGGTTTCGCTTAAACTTAATATTAATGTCCGGACAGGAAGAAAACCCAACAGAGCTGGCCACATTAGGTGCAGGATGCTTTTGGTGTATTGATGCATTGCTTCGGCAATTACGGGGCGTGAAGCACGTGGAAGCAGGCTATGCAGGCGGCAAGGAAGAAAATCCAACCTATGAGCAGGTAAGCAGCGGTGCCACAGGCCATGCAGAAGTTGCGCGGGTAGCATTTGATCCTTCAGAGATAACCTTTGAGGAATTGCTTGATATATTTTGGCACACGCACGATCCCACTACCCTGAATCGGCAGGGAGCCGATGCCGGACCGCAATACCGCTCAGTTATTTTTTACCATAACGAGCAGCAAAAGCAGCAAGCCGAAGCAAAAATGCAGGAACTGACGGAGCGCATAATCTTCGATAAACCCATTGTTACGGCAATTGAACCTCTGACCTCCTACTACCGCGCTGAAAATTATCACCAGAATTATTACGCTCAGAACAGTATGCAGCCATACTGTCATATTGTAATTTCCCCCAAACTCCAAAAACTAAAAAAGAATTACAGTCATAATCTGAAAGAACAGAAATAATACGTGATCGGTAACTTTTTTCAAAGGAGAATATTAGAAGTCAATTTTTCTTTTTCGGGGTTTAAACATTTTGCTAAAACGCTGAAAAGGTGCATTGTCTCAGGGAGTCTGCTCCTTTTCATGATCCTGAGTTCAGGCCAGGTAAAAAGTCAGGAGTTTGACATGGTAGAACTGGTGAACTCCGGTATGATAAAGTTTGGTGAAGACATCAGCCTTTTTCAGGAGCAACTTGAAAAGCCGAAAGATGAAGAAAAATTTGTCAGGTACCTGTATACAAAGCCCAGGCGGATGCTATTTATGGGCTACCGGGCTGAAATTGCTGCAATGGGGTTTTGCAACGATAAACTCTGTGCGGTAAAGATGAGATTTGGCAGCACGTATGAAGATTTTGAGCACTTGCGAAACAGAATTACCAATCTCTACGCCCGGCCCGTTAAAAGCAAAAAGTCTTTTTCTATGAAAGAGACGGTAACGTGGCGATATTCCGGGATCGAAATTATTCTGATGTTTCACCCATCAAAGCTGTATACAGATGTCAGTTTATCCCATCTGGCCCTTCAGAAATAATCGTTTAGCAATACTTCCACCTTTCTACTAATTCTTTTCAGAAGCACCGGCAAGATCCAGCGGACCGAGGTTCCGCATCTGGCCCATGATCCAGGCCTGGCGATCGCGAATGTAGGGTGATGGATTCGTAGCAGAATATCTCAGGGGGCTGGGAAGAATAGCTGCAAGCAGTGCTGCCTGGGCAGTGCTGACATCCTTTGCCGCTCGGTTGAAATAAGTATTGGCGGCCATTTCTGCTCCGTAAATCCCATTGCCCATTTCAGCCACGTTCAGATATATTTCAATGATCCTTCGTTTGGGCCATATCAACTCTATCAAAACGGTGAAGTATACCTCGAATCCCTTCCTGATCCAGGAACGGCCCTGCCACAGGAATACATTTTTGGCGACCTGCTGGCTGATGGTACTTGCACCACGCACTCTTTTTCGTTTTTCCCTTTCCTCAATAGCCTTTTGAATGGCCTGGATATCAAACCCCCAATGTTCCAGAAACCGCTGGTCTTCTGCGGCTATAACCGCCTGTGGTAAAGCAGTCGACATTTTTTCGAGAGGCTTCCAATCCTTGGAAAGGCGAAGAGGCTGGTCATTTGCGGCCTGGTCAAATAACCTTGTGATCATTAAGGGTGTAACCGGGGGTGGTACAAAACGATAGATGACAACCAAGCCTATGGAAATGACGAAAAAACCTACCACGATCCGCTTAATAAGCCGTCCAAGTTTTATGAACATACAAAGGCATTAAAGCTTTTACAGAATTACCCAACCCGGTTTTAAACCAGATCATTCAGTTGATATACCTGTCATATCAGTCCAGAAACGGCCAATTTAGCGAAACGCATTCTGGATTTTAACCAAAAAAAGCCAGTCCAAACTGATCTGGAACTGGCTTCTAAAAATAAGAAAAATGCTTTAATCGCAGCTGCAGGTATAACCGCCTCCAGTAGTCGTGCTGATGGATTCACAATTAGCCTCGAAATCTTCAATTTCATCCTTACTTCCACAGGCTTCCGCATCATCCCAACCAGTCACAATATTGCCATCACTATCCTGAATAGTACAATTAGTACACTTTTTACAAGATGTAAAGGAAAGGCCGAAACTTAAAACGGCTGCACACATAAGCACTTTAGCAAAATTTTTCATGGGTAAATTTTATTTGTTTTAAATGATTTATTCGGCCAAATATAAGGGCAGAATTGGTTTAGAAAAGAATTTCCCAGATTTTTTTTCACTTCAAGGACCAAATGAACCAAAGGAAAAGGGCTATTGACAAGCTCTTTCCATCATTAAAAGACACCTCATATACACCGCTACGGCTTATTGCCATCAGCCATTTCAGGATGGGGAAGTCTAAGCCTGAAGCCTACATAGGTCATTCTCCCGAATACGGGTCCCCAAATCAGGGAGCTGTCGAAATAGGGACTAAAGGGCTGATCAGCCGCAATAATGGGTGATTCCTGCCTGAAGTTCGTGATATTTTCCATACCAAGATAGGCATCGAATTTTTTGCTGAAAGTCTTAGTCACCTGTGCATTCATCGTAAAAAAATCAGGCGACTCAGAGCTTCTCTGATAGGCTGCCGGATTGTC
Organism: Bacteroidia bacterium; assembly: GCA_040880525.1. Taxonomy (NCBI): domain Bacteria; kingdom Pseudomonadati; phylum Bacteroidota; class Bacteroidia; species Bacteroidia bacterium. The sequence goes on along the minus strand of JBBDIG010000038.1, from coordinate 33,619 downwards.
TTCTGTGGAAGGAATTCGCTTTGACCCGTCCCATTTTACCGTGTAGTCAAACTTCCATCTGTTCTTCGTTTCATAGGCAAGGTTTGCAAAAGCTCGGTGGTTTGAAATTAATGGTTTATCCAGCAAGCCGTTCCAACGGTATGCTGTCTTCACATCAAGCCAGCGATAGGCAAGCCGCAGGTCCAGGTTCTTCACCAGTTCATAGTCAATCTGCGCCTGAAGGCTGTGGCTGAAACTTTTCCCATCCAGATTGTAAAATATCGCCTTCCGTACATCCGCATCCAAATCCATGATCACCTGGTTGGTAAAGTAGGTGTAGTAATAATCCAGCACCACAGTACCATTCTGATAGTTGAACCGGAAATCACGACTCAGGCTGATACCGGCATTCCAGGCTTCTTCCGGCTCCAGATTCCAGGCTTCCATTTCATTAGATGGCAAAAAATATAGTTCACGGGAGGTAGCCAGCACGGATTGATTCTCTGCAACCGGATTAGATACGCGCCAACCCTTGCCTCCAGAAAGGCGAAGTACCGTCTGTTCCGTAATAGCATAACGGGCATGCAAACGAGGCGTCAGGAACAAGCCGAACAAGTTGTGATAATCTGCCCGCAGTCCGGCAACTACCGAAGTCTGTACATCACGCGACCACGTGTATTCAGCAAATGCCCCGGGAATGAGTTCATTCCGGTCAAATTGAACAGAATCCTGCGTGGGAGAAATCAGTTGTTCTTCATAACGATCTCCCATAAAACTGACTCCACCCCGAATGAGGTGATCAGAAGAAGAAATAATATTCTGATAAATGACATTAGCGTAAATACTTTGCTGCTGTGCAGTATATTCTCGTAGGCCATAATATGCGTCCTGGTCAAAGTGATTTAGGGAAAACTGAAATCCAACACTTTTAAAGGGATTCGCAGAAAATACTTTTCCTGTTTTGGCCCAAAGGCCGCCCTGCCGGGAAGTAATTCCCACGCCATAGGCATTCAGAGTTCCTTCATCCCGCTCAGGATCAAAGGTTACCTGGCCTGCGATCTTATTGTCATAGAAACCTCGCACGCCAAATTGTCCTTCCCAACCTTTATTGCCATGAAATTTCCATCGGTTGATGGCATTAAACTGCTCCCCTGTAGGATTATCTGCAAAACCATCGCTATTGCCATCTATAGTAAAAGGTCGTGCGCTGGCATGCAATAGTGTTGTCGTTGCGGTTTTAGGAGAAATCCTTTGTGTGGTAATCAAATTAAATTCACCCCGTCCATCCTGATTTCCATATCCATTGAGGAAGAGCCTGTCCGGATCAGAGGGTTGCCGCAACTCCACATTGATCTGACCGGCTATGCTTTCAAATCCGTGAACTACAGAACCCGTTCCCTTTCCCACATGGATGGAACTGATCCAAGAGCCCGGTACGAATGACATTCCCTGGTATTGCTGCAGGCCCCGCACTCCGGGCATTTGTTCCTGCATCACTTGTGAATAAGGCCCAGCCAGCCCCAACATTTGGATCTGCCGGGTTCCCGTCACAGCATCAGAGTATGAAACGTCAACCGAAGGATTCGTCTCAAAACTTTCTGAGAGATTACAACAGGCGGCCTTGAACAATTCCTGTTCTGACATTACCTGCGTTTGTCGCACATCGAAATAGCTGAGGCGCGTAGCATTTACGCTTTCCTCAATCTCTGCCGCTTTTAAATGCTGACCCTGATGCAGCAATATTTTCATCTCCTTGCCTGGAACGGCCTTCACGGTATCGGGAGAATATCCTGTGTAACTTATCACCAATTGATCAGTGGTCTCAACCAGTTCCAACCCAAAGCTTCCATCTGTCCCGGTAATGGTACCTGTCGTGGTGTTTAGCCAATGCACGTTTGCACCGGGCAATGGTTCTTCGGTCCCATCTACCGCGAGGCCGAGAACAATGCCGGTTACCTTTTCCTGGGAGTGGGCATTGACTCCCCAGAGAAGCAGCACGAGGAGCAAACAGCCCTTTCTGAAATATTTAAATATTGTCATCGCTATCAATGTTTTTCTAATTCATGATAACGGCAGCAAAGAGGAAGTTCCTCGTACTTTTCGCTGGAAGCTTTTATGTCCTGCGTGTCATGACCGGCATCAGCTACCTTTTGCTGTATTTCCATTTCCGTTATAATCGCGGGATTGTAGCGAATGGTCAATGTATCTGTATTGATATTCCACTCGGCAGTTTGCACTCCGCGAACCAGAGCGGCTTCCTCTATTCGCTCTTCACACATTTTGCAGATCCCTTTTACTGCAAAGCGAGCTTGTTGGAATTTGCCTCCGCCAGATTTAGTGGCGCTACAGGCTGAAAGGCTAAACGCGAAAATTGCGCAGCCAAATAAGAATTGATATATGCTTTTCATTTCTAAAGTATTTAATGATGAATCGAAAATTTGAAGTCCCTGTTAAGGACAACGTGGAGATCCTCAACCCAAGTGCAGATTGAGTAATGGTCATCATTAAATGCTATAAAAGAAAGGATCCCGTAAGAACCGGGATATCAGTAAAAAGAGGTGGGGAATGAATTAATGTGGCAAGATGTGAATGCAAATCAGCAGTGAAGCCAACAGTACTCACAAATACCGGCAGGCTGAAAAGTGCGGCTCCGGGCACCTGCATTTCATTGCTTTTTTGAAGCTGAAATTCTTCAGGGAGTTTAAGAAAAACGGTTTGTGTGGAGCAGCAATCATGATCTTTAAGAAGCGGTTCATCCTGAGCTTTGTCGCAGCAACTCATCGGTTTGCCGGAATGGCACGTGGGCACCGCTGATGTTTTGTCCATTTCACATGCCTCGGTATCCACCATTACGGATACCGTCCTGAGATGGTCATGGCAGAAATGGCGTATAACCGCCACACCTGTGGTTGACAGGAAAATCAGGAGTGCTAAAAATATGTGAATGACTGTTTGTATCATGGTCTTGACGCATTCAACTTTGCAATAATTTCTCCAAATGATCTGTGATCTCTTTTACCTGGAAATTATTGCCGCAGAAATGAAGTGGCGTTTCCTATCCTTGCTCATTCTGTAAGTTTGCGCGGTTGGTAATTTGAATCTATAAACACAATGAACCGGCTTAAATATTCACTTCTCTTTGCGGCATTGGGTGCTATATTTTTTATCCCGTTTCTGGGGGGTGTCCACCTGTTTGACTGGGACGAAATAAACTTTGCTGAGGTAAGTCGTGAAATGATAATCAACGAGGATTACCTGCACATTACCATCAATTTTCAGCCGTTCTGGGAAAAGCCGCCTTTCTTCTTTTGGCTCCAGGTGCTGTCAATGAAGCTTTTCGGGATTAATGAATTTGCCGCCCGTTTTCCTAATGCGGTTTGCGGCATCCTTACGCTGGTGATCCTGTACAACATTGGAAGCAAGCTTTATAGTTCAACATTCGGATTTATATGGGCCGGAGTTTACCTGGGCAGTGTTCTCCCATTTCTTTATTTTAAATCCGGAATTATTGACCCCGTATTTAACCTCTTCATCTTTTTAGGAATTTACTTCTTCATCCTCTTCTTCTGGAAAAAGGAAAACCAGCCGCAGATTCTGTTACTGCAAAATAAATGGCTCTACCTGATGGCAGCGGGCATTTTTGCAGGGCTTGCAATTCTTACCAAAGGACCGGTTGCCTTCCTCATTATTTGCCTGGTTTTCATTGTTTACTGGATATTCCAACGCTTCAGGCTTTTTGTTGGTCCGCACCACTTCCTGATATTCAGTATAATAGCCGCGGCTGTAACACTTGTCTGGTTCGGCATTGAGACGTTGAAGAACGGTCCCTGGTATGTCACAGAATTTGTGCGCTACCAATACCGGCTTTTTAGCACACCTGATGCGGGGCACGCAGGCTTTCCAGGCTATCATTTCGTGGTGCTGCTGATTGGCTGCTTCCCGGCTTCGGTTTTTGCGTTGCGTGGCTTCTTTAAAATGCCGGCTCCTTCCCACCATTATCAGCAGGATTTCAGCCTATGGATGAAAATATTATTCTGGGTCGTACTTATCCTGTTTACCATAGTTAAAAGCAAGATCGTTCATTATTCTTCTCTGAGCTACTTTCCTCTGACTTTCCTGGCTGCGCTGGTAATAGAGCGGCTTGTGGCGCGGCAGCTTACGTTTGCGCGCTGGATGAAAGTTATGTTGAGCATCATTGGAGGGTTATACATTATTATAATAATTGCACTTCCTTTCCTGGGTATGAACGTAGAAACACTCAAGCCGCTCATCAAGGATCCGTTTGCGGTGGCCAACCTTGATGCAGCAGTTAACTGGACCGGTTTTGAGATACTGCCCGGAGTGCTGCTTTTTCTGGTGCTGGCGCTCTCGCTCTGGAACCTTAGCCGTGACTACATTGGGCGTGGCCTCATGTTGCTTTTTGGTGGAATGCCGGTATTTGTAATGCTCACGCTGATATTCTTTATTGGCCGCATAGAAGCCTATTCCCAGAGAGCCGCAATTGAATTTCTCGAAAGCAAAGCAGCAGAAGATGCTTATATAATTCCGCACGGCTATCGCACTTATACGCACTATTTCTATGGACAATTGCAGCCGGGACAAAACCCAAATCGCCATGATAAAGAATGGCTCCTGCATGGAGATGTGGACAAAGACGTGTACGTAATTTCCAAGGTCAACAGGAATAGCGCATTAGAGGAAAATCCGAATATCGAGCGGATCAGCTCTAAAAATGGGTTTATCTTCTATAAAAGAAAGGTCAAACAGGAATAGGGATCTCTGGATTTTGAAGTCCAAAATTTTAACCGGGTCCAAAAAAATAAATACCTTGCCTTATCCAAAATTCATTAATTCTATAAAAAATGAGATTATACCCAGGACTACTCATTTTCGCAATGCTCTTAGCTTCCGGAGTTCAGGCTCAGGATTCTGAAAATCATCCGAAAAATGAAATTAAGGATTTTCAAAGCTTTCGGGGGAACCTCGTTCTCAATCCAGGCGGATCTCCGTTGCTCTCAGGATTTGAATTCAGCATGAGCTATTACAAGAGAAATCGCTGGGCACCAACGGGATTGGGTGCCGGTTTTAGTTCGCTGGCTATAGAACAGGATTCATTTCGTTATAAATTAAATGATATTCCATTTTATGTTTCTTCCAGATTGCCGTTCAGCAAAAAAGCGATCGCGCCTTTTCTCTCTGCTGATCTTGGCCTGTCTATCTTGCTATCAGACAAGCTGGAACTGCATGGGCAGGAAGTAGAAATCCACACCATCCGTAGTTTCCGGTTAATTGCGCCTTTTGTACGAATAAGCTTAGGTGTGAGTTTCTTAGACGGAGATTTGTTTATAGATATCAGCTATATGAAGAAACAGAACCAGATAATGGAAGACCACGAAATGGCAGGTGATTTCTGGAGCATTGGCAGTGGAATCAATTTATAATTTGAATAAGTTCTTCAGCAGAATTGGGTTAAGAGCTAAAACCGGCTCAATAGCATTGTGATCCAATACCCTTAGCCATCTAATCCCTTAGCATCAGTATCTTCCCACTTTGCAGCACGTATTTATAGCCGCCATAGCGTACGTTTTCACCTTGGGCCAATACATGAAGTTCATTGAGATCGCGATCTATCGTATGGATAGATCCATTCGTAAAGTAGGCCAATGTCATGTAATCAGGGTGAATAAAGCGGCCTTTGGTGCCGCATAAAATAATCCGTACCGGGCGGTTCATCTTTTTCACAAGGTATATATCCCGTACGCTGCTGTTATTATCTGCTATTAGCACGATTTCGCCAGCATCTTTATTATTCTCTACCGCCTTCAGCAGTGCTTCCATATCATTTTCGGGCGAATCGCCACCATCTCCGTTTTTCATGACGGTAGCCATCGTTTCCAATACCGCATCCACAGTAGTTCCCTGGCTTGTATATATACCGCCTACCATCTTCATATTCCGCTTTTCATAATCCGGCATTTTATCGCCATCATTAAAAAACATAAAGGATTTTATCCCGCTGCTCTTTTCATTAATCCTGTGCCATGACAGAATCTGCGAGCCATATTGATACATACTTCCCGTCCAGTCGCTCACGACCACCATATCCTTCCATTGGCTGTTCCGGCTAAAAACATGAAACGCGGTGGAATCCCTCATCGGACGATATCCGTAGGCGATGTCCCGTGCTTCAGTCATATCCTTTCGCTCTCCCGGAACCCTCTTCATATCATCACGTAAAAAATATTTAAATACTACACCATGAAACATTTGCATGGCCTTCGGTTCTGTTTCGCAACTGGTTTGGAGCACAAAATTCCAACGGATAAAGCGATTTCGCACTAAGGTAGGATCAAGGGCCTGGATTGCTTTCAGGCGGTCCTCCAGCAGGGTATCATAATTCGTGATCCAGTCCATTTTTTTATGAGGATACCTGGTAAATACCAGATCAATCTCGTATACCACCTTCTGTTTATCATCATTTTGCCAAGCCTTCGGATTGTGAATCTCAGGCCGGGCATAGCTCATTCTCAGGACCACTTCATGTTCTGTCGTCCCCATTTGATAAGTCGGTACCAGCACCTCCTTAGCCCTGATCTGGCTGGACAGGGGTTTTGCGGCCCAGAGCTGTGAGGTTATAAAAACGAAGAATAATATGAGAAGTAACCGCATCAGGAATAATCGCTGTAGTTTTTTAACGCAACGCCAGGAAATTATTGTATTTGTGCATACCTGTAAGATAATGACATTATTAAAATAATTGAGCCATTATTCCAATTCTGCTTCTCCTTCCGGGCGCTTCTTTGTTCTAAAGAACAAATAAATGAACACACCATTTGACAGGAATAGCAATACAATCAGAAAACCCTGCATCACGCGACTCTGCTTCCCGCTAGCCAGTTGATTCTGCGTTTCCAGAAGCTGTGCCTTTTGTTCCGTAAGTTTATCCTGAAGCTGCAAGTTCGCCTGTTCCAGTTCCTCTACACGCTGCATGCTTTCCAGCATCTCTCCTTCTGCACTGAAACGTTCAAACTCATTCGTAAACCGCAGCCGTTCTACCTCCAGTACAATTTTGTTGTCGATCGCTACTACACGTTTCAGTTCTTCTATGGCTTCTATAAGGTCACGTTTTGCCTTTCCACCAAAGAGCGCATTATTTTGCTCGTAAATATCTTTGGCTTTGCTATAAACCTTCTCCCGTTCTTTAAACAACGTATCCAGCATTTGTGTGGGAGCATGTACCTGGGCAAGTGAAATATGAGGAACCACCATGAGCATACCTCCTATGAGCACACCTTTCAGAACATTAATTCTGAAATTTTCCAATGACCAGGCTTCCCGGTCATTTCCTAACATCATCATTTTGAAAGATTTCCAAATAAATTTCATTTTTCTAAAAATTTTTTAGCTAAAATTCTTTTTTGTATCAAAGTCTCACTTTATATTTGAAGCAACTAAGAGAAATGGTTTCATAGTTTTAGAGGGTTTTTAGTTTGATTGATAGGGGGGTTAATAAAAAGCTTTTGGTTTCTTAGGGTTTAATTCCTATCAATCAATAATGGCCCGGAATGGTTGATCCTTCCGGGTCATTTTTTTTGTGCCCTACCAGCAGCAATCTTCCCCGGCTCATCACGCCTGCTTCACTCTACTTCTTTTCTTCTGATAGCTTGAGGCCCAGTTCATTAAGCTGCGCAAAATCCACGGGAGAAGGTGCATCAATCATTATATCTCGGCCCGCATTATTCTTCGGAAATGCGATAACCTCCCGAATACTGTCTGCTCCGGCCATCATTGCCACCCAACGGTCAAAGCCGTAGGCAATGCCTCCATGCGGTGGTGCGCCATAATCCAGGGCGCTCAGCAGAAATCCGAATTTTTCGCGGCTCTCTTCGGTTGATAGTCCCAATGTTTTGAATACCCACTCCTGTATTTGTCTGTCATGAATTCTGACTGAGCCCCCGCCAATCTCCACTCCATTAATCACAAAGTCATAGGCATTGGCTTTTACCTTCCCCGGATCGGTTTCTAACAAATGCAGGAATTCTTCATTAGGTGCCGTAAAGGGATGATGGCGCGAATACCATCTCTGGTCCTCTTCTACCCACTCGAAAAGCGGCCATTCCGTGATCCAGGTTGCTACAAACTTTCTTTTGTCTGACAACCCTTCTTGCTTCGCCACTTCGAGCCTCAGGCCGCCCAGGGCATGTTGGGCTTTTTCAGTTTCTCCGGCCACGATTAACAGCAGGTCGCCTTTCTCCGCTCCGCAAGCCGACATCCATTGCTTGAGCTGATCATCAGTAAAAAATTTCCCTACCGGAGACTTCACTTCTCCTGTTGTTTCAAGTTTTATCCACACCAGGCCTTTCATTCCGCGATGCGGTTGCCTGACAAAATCAGTGAGCTGATCTATTTGCCTTCGGCTGTACCCGGCTCCATTTTTTACGACAAATCCGATCACATCCCCCCCTTCAGCAACTACACTCGCAAAGGGCGGAAAATCAGTCCCGGCCACCTGTGCAGTCAGGTACTGGAATTTCATCTCAAAGCGCAGGTCAGGTTTATCAGAACCGTAAAACCGCATGGCATCATCATAGGTCATTATGCGGCTGCTATCCAGTTCCACCCCGCCAATTTGCTGAAACAAATGCGTTGATAATCCGGAGAACACATCAATGACATCTTTCAAGGTAACGAACGAAAGTTCACAATCTATCTGTGTAAACTCCGGCTGGCGGTCTGCCCGCAAATCCTCATCCCGGAAGCATTTTACGATCTGGAAATAACGGTCGAAGCCGGCCACCATCAGGATCTGCTTGAAAGTCTGAGGCGATTGCGGAAGCGCATAAAAGCTGCCCTGATGCATCCTGGAAGGAACCACAAAATCACGCGCTCCTTCCGGGGTGGATTTTATGAGGAATGGAGTTTCCACTTCGATGAACTGCTCCGAAGTCAGATACCTTCTCGTTTCCTGAAGCATCTGATGGCGGAGCATTAGGTTTTGCATGGGTGATTTTCTTCTGAGATCGAGAAAGCGATATTTCATGCGCAGTTCTTCGCCTCCATCCGTTTCATCCTCGATGGTGAAGGGAGGCGTTTTGCTCTTATTCAGCACATTCAGTTTCTCAACGATGATCTCAATATCTCCCGTTAGTATTTCTTTATTCTTATTGCTTCTTTCGGCAACTTTACCACTGGCCTGCACCACGAACTCGCGTCCTAACTCCTCCGCTTGTGAGGCTAGGGAAGGATCAATTTCTTCGCTGAAAACAAGCTGTGTGATTCCATACCTGTCCCTGAGATCAATAAAGATCATTCCGCCAAAATTTCTGATGCGCTGCACCCAACCGGCAAGTGTTACTGGCTGGCCTGCATTCACACCTCTCAGTTCTCCGCAATTATGGGATCTGTACATTATTTAAAGGAATTATTAAAGAAAATGCAAAGGTAAAATGGAAAATATTCAGCGGACGAAAATGCTTCATTGCGCAGAGAAGTGGCGCGAACTGATGATAAACCTATAGTTTAAGTGGAGGCATTAAAGAGTATATCTGTTAATACTATACCGGAACTACATATACAGAAATACTTGACAAAAGCGCTTAGCTTTCTTCTAATGCGATAACGCGCTGAATTTCAGGAACAGCCTTTCGGATACCGTCTTCTACGCCAGCCTTCATGGTCATGTGGCTCATGTTGCAGGTGCTGCAACTGCCGAGCAGTTTTACGGTGGCGATATAATCCTCACTAATATCTATCAATTCAATATCGCCTCCATCCGTGTTCAGATATGGACGCAACTTATCCAGTGTTTGATTCACACGGTCTAAAAGTTCTGGTTTATTTGTCATTTCAGCTTATGATCAGGACGTATATAAGCTTTCAAAAGTACAAAAACATGGATTCGAATGAAGAGAGAAAAGGAGAATGAATTTCAAGGTTACTGGCCGGAAAGCCTTGCATTAACAGTTGAAACCTGTTGGGCCACCCTGGCCGTCATTTCAAGAAATGGCCGTTGAACCGTTGCGACTTTACTGAGCAAAGCCGGTTGACCCTCATCCGCATCGCCTGCCATACCCTGAAAAAGGGGTACCTGCGCCAGCAAGGGCAAATTGTATTCTTTACTCAATTGTTCCCCACCTCCTTTGCCAAACAGGTAATATTGTTTCTCAGGGGCATCCAGGGGTGAGAACCAGCTCATGTTCTCAACGATTCCCAAAACAGGCGCCTGCACTTGTTGATTCCGGAACATCTCAATAGTTCTGCGCGTATCCGCCAGCGAAACCTGTTGTGGTGTGGTAACGATGACCACCCCCGTCACAGGAAAATGCTGCATCAGCGTTAAATGAATGTCACCGGTTCCGGGAGGAAGATCCACGATCATATAATCAATTTCGCCCCACTCCACATCCAGGAACATTTGGCGCAAAGCAGAAGAAACCATCGGTCCGCGCCAGATCATTGGCTGGTTTTCCGGCACCAGCATTCCCATGCTCATCGCCTTCAGCCCAAATTGCTCTATCGGAATAATGGTGAATTTATCGGATCCTTCCACCTGCCGGGTTTCGGGCTTTATCGTCCGCCTGCCAAGCATCACAGGCAATGAAGGTCCATGAATATCGGCATCCAGCAACCCCACGCTTGCTCCGGATTGTGCCAGACCAAGCGCCAAATTAAGAGCAATGGTGCTTTTCCCTACGCCCCCCTTGCCTGAAGCCACCGCAATAATGTTCTTTATTCCTTTCAGCACCTGCTCATTATTGTTTCGTTGAGTAGTAACGCGAGAGGTGATATCAATTTCAACTTTGAGAGACGGATCAACAAATTGGCTAATGGCCGTACGGCAGGCAGCCTCCAGCATTTCCTTCATAGGACAAGCCGGAGTTGTGAGTTCCAGTGTGAAACTAATCTTTTGGCCGTTGATCTCCAGGTGCTTGATCATTCCCAGCGTTACCAGGTCTTTCTTCAGGTCAGGATCTTCCACCTCCCCTAGTGCCGCCAATATTTTTTCCTTTAATGCCATCTATAATTGTTTTGAATGCGGCTAATGATTTTCTCTGTCAATCTCCTTCTTATCTTTAAATATAGGTTGATTGATATTGATCTTCTGGGTTTTAATCCAGAAAACTCAGATTTGGCTACAACGAGAAAACATTTAATTTCAGGTAGATTAGAGAAAATCAGCCATCAATGGAAACAGAGAAGCCCATGCTTCCAATTAAGAAAACACGGGCTTTATTGTTTAAAAGCAACGAAGATTACTGAACCTTGACTTCGCTCTTTGCTTTGCCTTTAGAACAGCAGCCTGATGCTTTTGCTGCCGGACAATTAGACTTTACCTCACTTTTTTCGGCATTGTCTGCGGCTGCTTTTTTATTCTTCTTCTTCTTGCTCTTCTTATCTTTTTTCTTACCGCCACCATCTGTCATTTCTGTCTGGGCAATGCCTTCCTTCGCTGAAAAAGAAGTTGTAGCACCGGCCACAGAAAAAGAAAAGGCAAAGATGGCTGCGAATGCAATCGCTTTAAATTTCATCATAATTTTAACTTTTTAGATTTTCTCAAAGATGAGAAATTTGTAGGACAAAAACTCAGCAGAACTTGGATTCCGATCAAAAGCCCGAATAACTGAGGCCAACCGAAAAAAGATTTACATCCGGATAATCTTCCTTAAATACCGTGCTGAGGGCATAATAACCATATAAATGCACGCGACTGTTCCCGATGCGGGCAAAAACTCCGTAACGATAATCGTTTGGTGCCTCCAGCTTTTTTGTTTTATAGATCATGCCGTTGTTGCCTTTCATCTTGGTGTGTGAATCAATGAGGAAGCCGCCCTTTACGCCCAGGGTAACTGACAGGCTCCTCGCTGAATCTTTCCGAAAACGGTAAGTCGTATGAAGCGGGACTTCCAGGTAATTCAGGCTCAGCTTGTTCTTCCTGTATACATCATCCGGCAGAACCGGTAACTGTCCATCTAAATCCAGCCTGTAATTCATTATTACGTTGTTAAAAATATTTGTACTGGAAATGCCAAGGCCGGTAACCACCCAAAATCGCTTTTGACCTCTTACCAGCGGCTGTATAACATGGATGGAAACGCCCCTGCCTAATGCATCCTCAAGTTCTACATCTCCCGGCTTTTGTTGCCAGGTTTGCCATTCCAGATCAATGCTGAAAAAACGAAATAATTTGAGTTCCTGCTGAGCTGCCAAATGCACCGGGAGCAAAAGAATACAGAAAAGAATGAAGGTCAAAAGTTTTCTCATGGGTTAGCTATTATTTTGCACCGCTTTACCGGAAACGGCCGTTATCAATTTTCACTCAAAAATTTATGGCACAAACAGAAAGGAATACTGAAGATTCAGAAATGTCTTTTCTTGACCACCTTGAAGCGCTCCGGTGGCACCTCATCCGTTCCATCATTGCTGTTGTCGTTTTCTCAATTGCAGCTTTTGTCAACAAAGCCTTCTTTTTTGATGGGGTAATACTTGCGCCCAAAAACACTGACTTCTGGAGCTACCGGATGCTTTGCCGGCTTTCTGACCAGCTTCATCTCGGAGATCAACTCTGCGTAACAGAAATCAACTTTGAGGTATTTAACCTGAATATGGCCGGACAGTTCACCGCTCATATTATCATTTCTTTTGCCATCGGAATTATTATCGCCTTTCCATACATCATGTGGGAAATGTGGCGCTTCATAAAGCCCGCTTTGCATGCCAGAGAAAGGAAATATGCAACCGGCATCGTTGGCTACACTAGCTTGCTGTTTTTCATCGGAGTGCTTTTTGGCTATTTCATTCTCACCCCAATATCTATCCAGTTCCTGGGAAATTATAATGTGAGCATGGAAGTAGCCAATCAGATCAACCTCGGAAGCTACATCTCTACCGTTTCAGGGGTTGTCTTTGCTACGGCAATTGTATTTGAATTGCCCATCATTATTTACTTTTTAACTAAAATCGGACTGGTAACGCCTGCCATGTTGAGGGGATTCCGAAAACACTCCCTGATAGTGATCCTTCTCATTTCAGCCATTCTTACCCCGCCTGATCTCACCAGTCAATTGCTGCTCTCAATCCCTTTCTACCTTTTATATGAGGTGAGCATTTTAGTATCGGCACGGGTGATGGCGAATTTACCGGAAACCGGGAGCACATGATTTCCACCTTTGGCCAGGTAAACACCGGAAGAGATTTCCACGCTGGCAGGCCCTGCCGTTCAGGTTTATTATTCTAAATTTGCGCCCGGTTTCGATAACGATATTCAGAGATGGCCCCAACCAATAATAAACTGTTCTATTCCATTAGTAAAAAGATCCTGATGTCACTAACAGGCTTGTTCCTGGTGGTGTATTTGGTGATCCACCTTTTCGGCAACATGATGATTCTTGGCGGACGTGATTTATTTAATGATTACGCAGCCACCTTATCCGCAAATCCAATTATACAGGCAATTGAGGTAATTCTTTTTGCCGCCTTCTTTTTACATATAATTGATGGCATTGTGCTGTATTTTCAAAACCGTAAGGCACGTGGCAGCGAAGGATATAAAAAATTCAAAAAGCCGCCATCCGTTGCCTGGGCTTCCCGCAGGATGCCACTGTCCGCGCTGGTACTATTGGTTTTCTTCATCCTCCATGTGAATACCTTCTTTGTGCAGCATAAACTAATTGGAGGAGATATGACGCTCTATGATCGCGAGGTTGCAACATTCTCTGAGCTTTGGCTGGTGCTGTTTTATGTAGTCTCAATGGTTTTTTTGGGTTTTCATATTTATCATGGCTTCTCCAGTGCATTCAGGACCATCGGGCTTAGCAATAATAAATATATCGGTTGGCTCAAAGATTTCGGATTAGCACTGGCCATAATCTTCACCGTTGGCTTTTCATTCCTGCCATTGTATGTACATTTTGTTTTAGCTTAAAAATGGTAATCTTCATAGGACCATGAATTTTGAATCAAAAACACCAGATGGGCCGCTTGCTGAGAAATGGACCCTGCATAAGAATCAACTGAAACTTGTGAACCCTGCCAATAAGCGCAAGTTTCACATAATAATGGTTGGAACCGGCCTGGCCGGAGGTTCTGCTGCGGCATCCCTTGCAGAACTTGGATATAATGTTACTTCCTTCTGCTTTCAGGACAGCCCGCGCAGAGCGCATAGCATCGCTGCACAAGGCGGTATAAATGCTGCAAAAAATTATCAGAATGATGGCGACAGCGTTTGGCGCCTTTTCTATGATACTATTAAAGGTGGCGACTACCGTTCACGCGAAGCTAATGTGTACAGACTCGCAGAACTCAGCGTCAACATTATTGACCAGGCTGTGGCACAGGGAGTGCCCTTTGCAAGAGAATATGGAGGATTGCTGGATAACCGCTCATTTGGCGGGGCGCAGGTGAGTCGGACTTTTTATTCTCGCGGCCAAACTGGGCAACAACTGCTGCTGGGTTGCTACCAGGCCCTTAACCGGCAGATTGATGCCGGAAAGGTGAAAAGCTATCCCCGCCATGAAATGCTGGATTTGGTATTGGTGGATGGTAAAGCCAAAGGCATTATTGCCCGCGATCTGGTAACAGGAGAAATCAAACCTTTCAGCGCAGATGCTGTGGTTCTTGCCACAGGAGGATATGGCAACGTATTCTATCTCTCCACAAATGCCAAAGGCTCAAATGCTACTGCGGCCTGGCGTGCGCATAAACGCGGGGCGCTCTTCGCAAATCCCTGCTATACACAGATACATCCTACCTGCATTCCCGTTTCCGGAAGTTACCAGTCTAAACTCACGCTGATGAGCGAGAGCCTGCGGAATGACGGAAGGGTTTGGGTCCCTAAATCACGCGAAAATGCCAAGGCCATACAAGAAGGGAAAAAAACGGCTAAGGACATTGCCGAAGAAGACCGCGATTACTTTCTCGAAAGAAAATATCCTTCATTTGGAAATCTGGTTCCGCGCGATGTTGCAGCAAGAAATATCAAAGAAGCCTGCGATGACGGAAGAGGCGTAAATAAAACCGGCCAGGCTAGTTTCCTGGATTTTAAGGATGCAATCGCAAGGCTGGGAAAAGATGTGATCAGCGCCAGGTATGGGAATCTCTTCGAAATGTATGAGAAAATTACTGGCGACAATCCGTATGAAAAGCCCATGAAAATCTATCCGGCCGTTCACTATACAATGGGCGGGCTTTGGGTTGATTATAATTTAATGACAAATATTCCAGGGTTGTATGCCATCGGAGAAGCGAATTTTTCAGATCATGGCGCAAACAGGTTGGGAGCCAGTGCATTGATGCAGGGCCTTGCGGATGGGTATTTCATCCTCCCCTATACCATTGGAGATTATCTGGCTACCGAGGGGACTTCTAAAATTGATACCAGCCATGAAGCTTTTAAAAGCGCAATAACCGGAGTTCTTTCAAAAAATGAAACATTATTAGGCATTCGTGGAAATAAATCCGTGGATGAATTTCACAGGGAACTTGGACTGATTGTATGGGATCATATAGGAATGGCGAGGACAGCCGAAGGGCTGGGAGTATCATTGGTAAAGATCCGTGAACTGCGTAAGGAGTTCTGGGAGAATGTGAAAGTTGCCGGCACCGGTGATGAACTTAATGAGAGTCTTGAAAAAGCAAATCGTGTTGCTGACTTTATGGAATTAGCTGAACTCATGGCGAAGGATGCGTTGCACCGGGATGAATCTGCTGGCGGACACTTCCGGCTGGAGCATCAGACTGAGGAAGGCGAGGCCAGACGGAATGATGACGAATTTACCTATGCAGCCGCCTGGGAATTCGAAAGCCTGAATTCAGAAGGGCACTGGAAGCTGAAAAAAGAGAAACTCGAATTTGAATTTGTGAAACTGACACAACGGAGTTACAAATAATCCCAACCGGCAATAAGAATGAAAAAAGGATGGGCTGAGGCTCATCCTGATAATGGAAGTTGAATTAAGCAGAATATGAAAATTTCTATGGAAATATGGCGTCAGCGAAACGCCAGGGTGAAAGGAAAATTTGAAAAATATTCCCTTGATGAAGTCTCAGAAGACATGTCTTTTCTGGAAATGTTGGACGTGCTGAATGAAAAGCTTATTAAGGAAAATAATGATCCGGTGGCTTTTGGACACGATTGCCGTGAAGGAATTTGCGGAAGCTGTGGATTTATGATAAATGGCAGAGCACATGGCCCACAAGAGGCTGTAGCGGTTTGCCAGTTGCACATGCGCACGTTCAGGGATGGCGACCATTTGGTGCTGGAACCGTGGCGTTCAGCAGCTTTTCCGGTCATCAAAGATCTTGTAGTAGACCGTGCTTCTTTTGACAGAATACAACAGCGGGGCGGATATATATCTGTAAATACCGGGGCTGCTCCCGATGCCAACGCTATTCCGGTTCCAAAGGACTATTCTGACGAAGCTTTCAATGCTGCCGCATGTATTGGTTGCGGTGCCTGTGTTGCGGCTTGTCCTAATGGATCGGCTATGCTGTTTACCTCCGCCAAAGTCTCCCACCTCGCACTTTTGCCACAGGGCCATCCGGAGCGTTATTCACGGGTGGTAAAAATGCTGAATCAGCATGATGAAGAAGGCTTCGGGAATTGCACCAATATTGGCGCTTGCGAAGCAGAATGTCCTAAAGAAATATCCATCTCCCATATCGCACGTATGAACCGGGAGTTTATCGCATGCAAATTTTCAGGTATTGGCGCTCCGGCAAAGGATGTTTAATACCGGCCAGCGATAAATATATTCGTGATCATAAGCCCATCTTTCTGCGGCTGCTGATTTTTCTTGTCAGCGCCCGGATATTTTATCCAGCCGAAAGCCTATATCCAGAATATCCGGGACGGGATCCATGCGCATATCATGTTTTATCGAAAAAACATAAGTGCCGGACCTGGGCAGTTTAATCTCCTGCCTGACGAGAAATTCATGGTCAATAATATCTCCGAGTCCCTGTCCTTTCCACTTGCCGCTTTTCTCAGCCAACGGCAAGTCGTACCGCGTCCGGAATACTTTGCCTTCAGGATTTTTTTCCGCTAACATGATCCATATATTGCTGTATGGATAAGTTCCTTTGTGCCGGATCTGGACGAGCAGGTTGTATCGGGCTGTGGTATCTTCAACATCTATTTTAAAAGATTTTTTATCCTCCAGCGCCCATTCATTGCCCTCTACCTCACGATACTGCTGATAAATCCGCTCCTTTTCACAAGCTTGGAAAATGAATGGAATCCATATAATCAGAAATATAAACCTGAAGTTCTTTTTCATATCAGAATAAACGGGTTCATTTATTTCGCCTGTTTTGCGTTTTAGGCGGTGGCGGTTTTTTACCTTTTCGTCTGCTTTTCTTAGGATTAGATCTCTTTTTGGATTTCTGTAAATCAAAGCGGTTAATGCTGTCTTCGCCTACTACATCCTTAAATTCCAATTCCTTTTCTTCGAGGTTTTCTTCTTCGAAAACAAGAGATTCCAGATCCTCCGGGAAACGCTTTTTACTGTTTTCCTCCATTATTTTTTTCACCGTTTCAAGGGTCAGAGGAAACGTTCGCAATTGATCTTCATCCATGTAATGAAACCAGATCAACTTCTTCAGCACATCAGATTTGAAAATTCTTGCCTTCCCTTTTTTAGTGAGCAAAACCGTATTGTCATCCGGGAATTCCTGTAAAGCCTCAAGATAAGTATCCAGTTCGTAGTTCAGGCAGCATTTCAGCCGCCCGCACTGGCCGGAGAGTTTCAGGGGATTGAGGAATAAATTCTGGTAGCGCGCAGCACTTATTGAAACCGAATCAAAGTCTGTAAGCCAGGTAGAGCAGCAAAGTTCGCGTCCGCAAGAACCAATGCCCCCAAGCCTTCCGGCTTCCTGCCTCAGTCCTATCTGCTTCATTTCAATGCGCACGTGGAAACTTCGGGCCAGCACCTTTATGAGTTCACGGAAGTCAACTCTTCCATCTGCCGTATAATAAAAGGTAGCCTTGCTGAAGTCGCCCTGGTATTCCACATCGCTGATCTTCATGACCAGCTTCAGTTCCTGCGCTACCTTCCGGCTCTCCATCATGGTGCGGGTTTCTGCCTTTTTAGCGGCCTCGTATTTCTCCATATCCTTCTCCGTAGCTATCCGCTGGATGGTGAGAAACTGCGGAGAATCAGGGTCTACATTGTATTTTTTCATTTGCAGACGCACTAACTCACCTCTTAATGAAACATATCCCACGTCATAACCTGAAGGAGAATCCACCACCACGGCATCTCCGATTTCTATATTCAGAAGTTTAACATTTTTAAAAAAGCCTTTGCGGGTTCCTTTAAATTTTACTTCTACAAATCCTGCATTAATTCTCTGGTCATCAAAGGTTGTAATGTTGGAAAGCCAGTCGTAGGTATCGAGCTTTCCGCAGCCGCCTGTGCTGCACCAACCATTGTTCTTGCACCCTGTCGGCAAATCATCTTTGCCTGATGCACATCCTGAACATCCCATTTTGTTATTCTTATATATGAAAGTTCGTTTAACATAAAATATGTTTTTTTGAACTGAAAAAGTTGAAAGTCAGGCTGCCACCGGCTTTTGGCGAAGCAGCCTGTACACAGTCAAAGATAGATTAAAAAAGGTAATCTTAGGATTCGCGTTTCGCTCAACATGGTAATGCGCCTGGTCGAATTCCAAAGTGAGTTGTGAGATCTTGTCATCATCCAGTTGTTTACTGAAATTGCCAATAAAGTCTTGTTCCTCTAATGTCATCCGCTGGAGTTGTGCAAGTCCATGCTGCTGAAGCAGACATTCACGGAAAAGATGTGTCGCATATCGCAGGAAGTTTTTCTGATTTTCCCGCCCGATGCCTGCCATTGAATCCACCCATTTCAGTAGGCCAATACCACTTTTAGAAAGAGTATAGCAGATCCGCATCCAGTTGCGCAGGTCATCCAAAAAATTAGCTTTCTCCGCAGAACTTAGTGACATTGCCTGGTTCAGGTTGCCTTCTGCCAAATGAGATAGTTGGCCTGCCTCTTCCTGTGAAATTCCTTTTTCCCGGATAAGAAATTGCTGCACTTCCTCATCTTTCAAGCGTGGAATTTGAAGCGCCTGCGTCCGCGAAAGAATGGTGCTGAGTATTTTCTCCTGATCCTGCGATACCAGGAGAAAAACAGTCCTCTCCGGTGGTTCCTCCAGCAGCTTGAGCAGTGCATTCCCTTCCTTCCCAAGAAATTCCGGCAACCACATGATCAGGATTTTGTATCCGCCTTCAAATGCTTTCAGCGAAAATTTCCTGATGATATTGTGACACTCGCTGATCGTAATATTTCCCTGCTTATTTTCTGCATTAATTGCCGCCATCCAATCCAGATATCCGAGGTACGGATTGTTCAGAATTTCCTTCCGCCATTCATTTATGTAATCGAGCGCCACCGGCTTGTCTCCCGGCTTCCTGGGAATCACGGGGTAAGAGAAATGAACGTCAGGGTGAATGAGTTTCTGCATTTTAATGCACGAAGAACATTGGCCACATGAATCATTTTCCGCTCTGTCACTGCAATTCAGATATTGTGCATAAGCAATAGCCAATGGCAAACCTCCGGCACCTTCAGGAGCAAAGAGGATTTGAGCATGACTCACCTTGTTCTGCTGCACACTTTGCAGCAGTCTTTCCTTTGTGGCGCGCTGGCCTGTGATAGAAGAAAACTTCACTTGCGGTTTTTTTTCAGCCGCAAAAGTAAGGGATCATGGCCCTGCCTTCCGGTTCAGGCAGCCGATATATTTTGCCCGGCTCATTTTCCACTATCGCTTAGTAAAAATAAAAGCTCCTGTACCAAACCGGCCAGGAGCTTTTATTATAAGAGAAAAATGCAATTACCGGTTGATCAGCAATTTTTCCTGCCGTACCTCTGAATCAGATTCTATTTTCAGCAAATAGGCACCGGGCGCTAACCTTCCCAAGTCTATTGTAACAGAAGCACCTGCCGGCTGTAATGAAAGAATTGTGGTTCGTCCGGTCAGATCTGTAGCGGAAACAATGGTTCGGGAATCAGATCCAATGCCTTCAATGGTAAGGTGCTGATTGGCCGGATTCGGGTAAAACCTGAAAGAAGGTCCAAAACTCTGAGCGATGCCTGTACCGAGGGGTATGAATACGCTGTCAATATTGCTTGGCAGGCTAAGTCCTGCATCATTATAAGCTTCCAAAGCATAGTAGTAAGTAGTATCCTGCTCCAGGCCGGTCTCAGTGTAATTAGTAACGTTGGCAGCTACCGTATCTACAACGTCCCAGAAACCCAGTGTATCAAAGGTTCGGTAAATTACTGTTCCGTACTCATTTGATGCATTATCGGTCCAGGTAAGATCCGCAGCGTCACTCCCGGCTACCACAACCTGTAGGTTGGTGGGCGAAGCGGGAGGCATGGGTGGCACAGCGTTGTGGCAATAAGACCGGAACCGGATATGCCAGCTCCCGGCATTCCATTCATAGGTTTTACTAGATTGCTCCTTCATCTGGCTGTCAAGGAAAACAGAATCCTTCCTGGAATTTTTCCAGTTTCCATTTTGCCATTCTGCTGCTATGTTTGTCCTGTAGCCTGTCCCATAAGAATTTGTGGTACGCCTGTAGTTGCTCCACGTACTTGAAACCGTGTTCCATGATTCGTCCGTTTTTGTGAGCATCCGGCCCTGTCCGTCATGCGTATAGGTGGAGCGCATCGCTGCCTCCCAGCTTGTCCCGAAGTAGTTTTCCTGCAGGCTTGAAACCAACACTCCATTTCCATCATACGTAAACTTGTCGCGGTAGCTTAGCTCCCAGGCATTATTAAGATAGAATTCATAGACGATTTCAGTCATATTTCCACTTCCATCATACGAGTATGTGGCCCTTGTACTGTTTACGAACTGGCCGCTGAAGAAATCCTTGGTTTTCAACACTTCTGTCTCCAGCTTTCCATTTGAGTAAGTATAGGTTGTTTTGGAGAAGAGCGAAGGAGTTCCGCCCTGGCTTGCATAATATTCCAGCTCGTCCACCAGGCCATTGCTGTTGCGGCTGGCCCGGTATTCCGTGGTCAGCACACCATGATCATCATAGAACCGGATGCTCTGAAACCGGCCGCTCCCGTCAGGTGTAAATGCGATGTAAGAGGCGGGATTCCAGGTGCTGCCCCCGGTATACTCCTCATAGATAATTGAATCGCAGGCATAAAAGGCCGGTTCATTAAACCGGTCTACAAAACTGCCTTGCGCGGATAAGGAACCGGCAAGAAACATCGCAGCAGAAAACAGGGTCAGATGTAAGTGTTTTTTCATAATTTGGATTGAATAAATTACTTTAAAAGTTTAAGAATCATGTGCAAACAGATGTCGGGAATCTATTAGAAAAACAGCCATCTGTTTCATTCATATCGCCAAACAGATTGAGGGATACATTTAGTTTCAAACTTCTCAGTAATATACAAATTTATTCACAGCTAATATTAGAAGCTACCGGATCCTGTGTTGGAAACGTGAATCCTTCCAACACCAGATACTGGTCTCCGAAAACACATTTCCCGGAATTGTTGATGCAGTAGTCCTCGCCAGCCTCCACAAGGCTAAGGACATTTCCTTCAAAAGAAAGGCTTTGCCCCTTCTCTGTGGTTACTTCTATTTCATAATTGAATACACCATCGTTCCTTTCGCCATCTATGGCACCGCCCCAGTAGGCATGGTAGTCGTTGGTTTCATATATACTTTTTTTCCCATCCAAAATGGTAAGCTTAAAGGAACTGATCCCGCTGCCGTAAACCTGAAGGTCGTCATTGATGCCGTCATCATTTGGAGTAAAAATATTAGGCATGGCCAGGTAGCCTCCGTCAAAAGTCGTATGCACCGGTCCGTCAGAGCAACCTTGTTTTTTAATCTTGCCTTTTTTACATCCGGCTATTAAACAAACTGAAAGGATAAAGAAAACAAAAATTTTGTTCATGATTCTTAATATTTGATAGTTTTGAAAAAATTGCCGCGCAAAGATATATAAAATGAATAGACAGATGCATTGACTAATTTCCTTCTTTGTAAACCTCTGACAACGATGATCATAAATTTTAATATGTCAGCAGAAGCGCATCCTGTCATTTTATTATGGTACATTTTCAATTGGAAATTTGAAAACAGGCCGTGGTAAGAAATTATTTTTTAAATATTTTAATTTAATTGTTATAATAAAATGTTATGAACTGAAAAAATGAAAATGTTTAAACATTAAAAAATTCAAAATTCCAGGTTTAATTCTAAAAAACAATTGACTCATTTACTTTAATTATTATTATTCACATTTAAATTATCAAAATATTTTTGTAAGAATTTTCCGCCTTCTCCGTCAGGCAGCATTATTTCCAGCAAACTTGCTTTTTCAGATTCTAAATAAAATTTCTCAAGAGCCGTGACTAAGCCACTTCTCTCGCTTGCGGAAGTATAATCCAATCTATGCTGCTTAGCCGTGAGTTCACAATTCAGTTCCTGCCCTGCTGCAAAAAAAGGCTCCAGTTCAGTCTGCATGGCCGGGCCGGAGATATTGCGAAAAATACCTCCGCCATTATTATTCAGCACAATGATGCGGAGGTTGCCGGGAATATGGCGGTGCCATAAGCCATTACGATCATAGAAAAAACTGAGGTCACCCACAAGGAGCGTGACCGTTGCGGCTGTATTGAGGGCATTTCCTAAGGCAGTACTAACGCATCCATCTATTCCGCTTGTTCCCCTGTTAGAGAAAACAGTGATCCTGCGCTGTCCGAGTTGAGGCAGGCCAACTAAATTTACCAGACGTACCGGCAAACTATTCCCCAGATGCAGGAAACTATTTTCCGGCAGGTTTTTACAAAGAATATGAGCTGCCACCAGGTCATTCCATTCAGAAGCTTTTAAGGCAGCCTGGGCTCTACCGGCTATTTCATCTTCTGCCTTAATCCACCGGTTTTTGAATGCAGAAATATTCTCATCTTGAATCTGCAATTCCCGAAACAGTGCAGCAGGCGAAGCAGAAATCACTTTGGTCAGGCTTTGAAAAGTATCGGGCATTGCACCGGCAGCATCTATATGGATGTGCTGTTGCGGTCGGTGATCCCGGAAAAATTGCTTCAGATTTTTGCTTACCACCGGTCCGCCCAGCGTCAACAAGAGATCAGGTGCAAATTCGCGCGTTGGCTTCTTACTGCTGAGAAAGAGATCGCTATGCAGCATCGCCTGTTTCGTCAGAAGATTGGCGGCAACATCCGGTACAAAAACCACCTTGTGATGCGCAGCTAGTTTTTCAACTCCCTCAGTCAATTGGCTAGAAGGCGGCAACAGCCCCGCCACTACCATAACACTTTCTGCTTCCGCCAGTGCCGCCTTTAAATATTCCACCTGCCCGGTTGCCGCTGATTCATTATGATTCACGGTAAATACTTTCGGCAAACCGGCATGAGACGGCAGTGGCTCTGAAAGATAGAGCGGTTCGCGCATTGGCACGTTCAGATGTACCGGTCCTTTTGGTCTTCCTGAAGCAAAGTTCCATGCTTCAGAGATAAGCCGTAATGCATACCACTCCGCATCGTCATGCGTGAGGTCGGTCGGAATTTCCAGGCTTTTCAGGACATGCGGAGCAAAAAGCTGCTGCTGGTAAATTGCCTGGTTGTCTGCCTGGCCCAGCCATTCCTGCGGGCGGTCAGCCGTAATGCAAATGAGCGGTTGCCGCTGGAAAAAAGCTTCAGTTATGGCAGGGGCATAATTCAAAGCTGCCGTACCGGAAGTGGAAACCATTGCTACCGGACACTGCGATTGCTGCGCCAGCCCAAGCGCAATAAAGGCCGCAGACCGCTCATCCGGCACCACATAGCATTGAATATTTTCGTTCCGCAAAAAACTAAGGGAAATAGGTGCGCATCGTGAACCTGGCGAAAGCACGGCATACTTAAGTCCAAGCTGAGTAAAAGCCAGCACCGCCTGCTGCCAGAATTGGTAAGTCCGGATCGTATTATTGTTCATATTGCTGAAGTGCCTTTTTCATTGTTTCCATTTTTGCAACGGTCTCTTCCCATTCCTTCTCCGGTTCTGAACCATCAATTATACCTACCCCGGCATAAAGCCATGCCTCATGTTGCAAGACCTGCATGGTACGCAGATTTACATAAAACATTGCCCGGTTTTCCTCCGTTACGGGTCCCCAGAATCCGCCATACAGCTCCCGGTCATATCCTTCATTTTGGCGGATGTATTCATTTGCTTCAAAGGCAGGAGTACCACAGATAGCCGGTGTAGGATGCAGTGCCTCCAATAGCTGCCGCCAGTTCTCTGTGGTTTCGGAAGTAATGCGGCTGCGCAAATGAAGAATGTTGCCTGCCTGCACGATCTCGGCAAGCGTGGCCTTGCCGGTTACTTTTTGCGCTTCCATTTTTTCAAGTATAAAATCCAGCACCATTTGCTGTTCCTTTCTTTCCTTGTCCGTAAAAGTATCGGCACCAGCCACCGGTTTGGTTCCGGCCATCGCCATTGTTTCAAGCCCTTGTTGCTCCACCCTGAGCAACAATTCCGGGCTGGCGCCAATCCAGGTCCCGTATTCCGGCAGGCTTATCAGCGCCACAAAAGCATCAGGGTGGCGTTTGATTAGTTGCAGAAAAAGTTTCCAGGGATCAAATCCGGGAGGCAGCGGCCACCGCTCGGTTCGCGACAGCACTACTTTTATTATACCTTCATTGCGAAAATCCGAAAGGGCTTTTCCCACGAGTTCTTGAAATTGCGCTGCACCGGCTTCAAGGCCATTACTTTCTTTATGATAAAATGAAAACCGGGTAGAATACGAATGAAGATCATCTGCATTTAAATACAAATGATGATGGGGCTGAATAAGGGAGACATTTCCTTTGGCCTCAAAAGGTGCTACAACAAATCCTTTAAAGCCCATTGTGTTGATGGTAATGCGTTCTACTCGCCCGGACATAAGTTGCAATCCTTCGTCTCCGGGTGCAGACCATGCAGCAAAACCCTGATCTGCGTGGGGAATATTGACGTCATTCATGGAAAAACTTTGGGACCATAGCTGGTTTTCAACTCCCGGCAAAATTAGAACTACTGCCGGAAGTTGCTGAATGGAAAATGTGGGAATGCACAGAAGAAGGTTCCGGAAGTTTGTCAATGTCGCAATCTTTTATAAATTGTCTCCCCCAATTTCATTTAAAATTTGAATTAAAACAACACAATTATGAAAGTCTATCAAACCCATGAGATCAAGAATATTGTGCTGCTTGGTGCGCCCAAATCAGGCAAAAGCACGCTTGCCGAGACCATGCTATTTGAAGGTGGCGTGAGCAAACGCAGGGGCACAATCGAAGATGGCAACACGCTTTCAGATTATCATGAAATTGAAAAGGAGAGGAAGAATTCCATATTTTCTTCAGTGCTGCATACGGAATGGCGCGGACAGAAGATCAACATCATTGATACACCGGGATTTGACGATTTCATAGGAGATATAGTATCCGGCCTGCGGGTAGCAGATACGGGAGTAATGGTACTGAATGCAGCACAGGGTGTGGAGGTTGGAACAGACATCCTCTGGCACCATGCTGAACGATATAACCTTCCCATAATTTTTGCCATAAACCAGATGGATCATGAAAAGGCTGATTTTGAGACTACGCTGGAGCAGGCCAGAACTCATTACGGAAGTAAAGTAGTGGCCATGCAGTATCCTTATAATAGTGGTAATGGCTTTGATTCCATCATTGACCTGCTGAAAATGACCATGTATAAGTTCAGGCAGGATGGCGGAAAGCCTGAAAAACTGGACATTCCGGAAGAGGAGCGGGAAAAGGCAAACGAACTGCACAACACCCTGGTAGAAGCAGCCGCTGAGAATGATGACAAACTGCTGGAACTGTATTTCGAGAAAGGCGAGTTGAATGAGGACGAAATGCGGGCTGGGCTCAAAGCCGGAATCATCAACCGGCAGGTTTTCCCGGTATTTTGCATGAGCGCAAAAAACAACATGGGCAGCGGCCGGATGATGGGATTTATTGATAATGTGGCTCCCAATGCAGCAGAAATGCCCGCTCCAAAAACCGTAGACGACCAGGAAATTGAATGCGGCACAAGTGGCCCCGGTACGCTCTTTATTTTTAAAACAGCTATTGAAAGCCACAGCGGAACCGTCAGCTATTTTAAGGTGGTGTGCGGAGACGTAAAGCCAGGAGATGAATTTGTGAATCCTCGTACGTCAAATTCAGAAAAGATCAACCAACTGTTCGTGATGGATGGCAAAAACCGTAACCCGGTAGACAAGCTGATGGCGGGCGATATTGGTGCTACCGTAAAGTTAAAAGAAGCACGGACTAATGATACGCTAACCCAAAAAGGAAAGGACATACAGTTGAAACCAATACAGTTTCCTACGCCACGGATGCGAACCGCAATTGAAGCGAAAGACAAGAACATGGAGGAAAAAATGGCTGAGGCCCTGCACAACATTCAGATAGAGGATCCGACACTTATCGTGGATTATTCAAGCGAACTGAGACAAACCATTCTGAATGCCCAGGGAGAACTCCACCTGGCCATAACGCGCTGGCGGCTGGAAAATGAGCATAAAATTGAGATCGAATTTATACGCCCCAGAATCCCCTACCGCGAAACGATCCAGAAACGGACGGAATCGCATTATCGCCACAAAAAGCAAAGCGGAGGTGCGGGCCAGTTTGCTGAGGTCAATATGTTTATAATGCCTTATGAAGAAGGCATGGAAGATCCGGCAGGCCATCCCATCAGGGGCAGGGAAGAGCATGAATTACCCTGGGGCGGAAAGCTGGTATTTTACAACTGCATTGTAGGTGGGGTAATTGACAATCGTTTCCTGCCTTCTATCGTAAAAGGCATCATGGAAAAAATGCAGCAAGGTCCGCTCACCGGCTCTTATGTGCGCGATATTGTAGTGGGCGTATATGACGGAAAAATGCACGCAGTGGATTCTAATGATATGGCATTTAAAATTGCCGGGATGCAGGCGTTCAGGGCAGCATTTCACCAGGCTGACCCCAAGCTGCTGGAGCCTGTTTACGATGTAGAGGTATTGGCTCCGGAAGATGTAACCGGTGAGATCATGACAGACTTGCAAGGTCGCAGGGCCATCATCATGGGCATAGATTCAGAAGGAAGTTATCAAAAAATTAAAGCAAAAGTTCCGCTTGCTGAATTGTATAAATACTCTACCTCTCTGCGCTCGCTCTCGCAGGGCCGCGCCAGCCATTCCCGTAAATTTGCGGAATACAGCCCGGTACCGGCTGACCTTCAGCAAAAGCTGACGCTGGAATATAAGGACGAGGAAGCCGTGGGCGTATAATAGCGCTTACAATATTTTGATCAATAGCCCCCCGGTTTCAACCGGGGGTATAAAAAAATGCCCGTCCACAACCGTTTCAACGGTTTATTGTAACGCAAGGCTTCCGCCTGGCAAAATAAATCGCGCCAACTGGAAAGTAGCCGTTTCGGAAACCGCACTTTTACCCCCGTCTTTCGGAATTGGATTTTCTTCCATTGCCAGGCTTCAACAAAGGGTATGGGGAGTGCGGAAAAAATGAAAGTTTCTCAGAATGAAATCTTTTTGAGAAATTTGATGTAGTTAGATTAGACGAACTTGTTTCTTTTACTCAATTGCTGCTCATGCCATTTTTTTTCAAACTTCTGTGTTTCTTTTCGCTTTCGCTGGTCTTAGCGGGTTCTTTGGGTGCAGCGGCACAAGGTTTTCAAGGAACCTCCTCCCTTGGCTTTATCCAAAACCAAGGACAGCTTACCGACACTGATGGCAGGCCCACCCCTGACATCCTGTTCCAGGCCAACCTGAATGACCAAACCATATACCTGCGCAAAACAGGCATCAGCTACGTGCTCTCGCATTACGAGGAAATGGCTTCACAGGAAGCAAACCGGGATAACATTTACAAAGACGAGGATGACAACCCAAAAGTGAAAATGCAACTCCACCGGGTAGATGTGGACTTTTTGGGTGCAAATCCCGGATCGGTTGTGTATGGCGAAGATTTGGCTGGGCCATATTTCAATTATTATTATCCCCACTGCCCGGATGGCATCGAGCAGGTACCTTCCTTTAAAAAGATTATTTATAAGGGCCTATATCCACACGTTGACCTGGTGTTTTATTTTTCAGAAGAAGACGGTGCCCAGGGATTGAAATATGATTTTATCGTTCATCCCGGTGGTGACATCAGAAAGATCAGGATGAAATATACCGGTGCAGAAAATATTTTTATTGATGATGCTGGGAGGTTGAATGCCTTGACCACGCTCGGAAGCATCGTTGAGCACTCTCCTGTGGCCTATCAAGGTAAAAATCAGGTGGAATGCCTGTTTAAATTGGCTGGGGAGGTCCTGATATTCAAGGTCGGGGATTTTGATCCCGATTCACCATTGACCATTGACCCATTTGTAAGGATATGGGCTACTTTTATAGGCGGGTCGAGCTCGGAGAATGGGGCAGGGGTGGTATCCGATTCCATGGGCAATGCATTTGTTACTGGATCCACACAAAGTATTGATTTTCCTTCAACAACTGGTGCATTTCAGACCTCAAAAATATTTGGTCCTGATAGGGATGGATTCATTACCAGGTTTGACAGCTCAGGCAGTTTATTATGGTCTACATATTATGGGGCAACCGATAATACACAATTTTTAGATATTGATATTTATAATTCTTCTGAATTATATATCTGTGGCTATGCAGGGAATGGCTTCCCTACTTTAAACGCTTTTCAAGGATCAAATCCAGGTCTGAGGAGCGGGGTATTGCTGAAATTTACAGCCAATGGCACCCGTTTATGGGCTACCTACCTGGGAGGTAGCGGATATGATCACCTTTATAGTTTAGTCGTAGGGAATTCGGGCGATGTATATGTTACAGGTCAAACAACCAGTCCTAATTTTCCAATATCTACTGGGGCTTTTAGGGACAGCATAACTGGGACTGGTGATGGCATTGCATTCAAGTTCAGTAATAATGGTAGTCGGTTATGGTCTACTTATTTAGGTGGAGGGCTTGCCAATGATTTAGACGTAGGAATGGAAGATGATATTTATATAACAGGTTCAACTCAGAATAGGAGTAGTTTTCCTGTTACAACAAATGCATACCAACCATCCTTAATGGGAACACAAAATGCTTTTGTAATTATTTTGGATAGCTCGGGTGCCCAACGCTATGGCTCGTTTTTAGGAAATTATTCAACCAGTTTGTTACCGCATATTTCCGTCAACGAGAATGGGGAATATTTTCATGCTGGCAGTTACCGTAATGATTCTTTCCCGGTTTCTCAAAATGGGTTATTGCGTACCCCTGGAAATAATAATTCTAATCTATATGTTATTAAATTTTCAACTTCTCATACCTTTTTATGGGGTAGTTATTTTGGGTTGGGCCTATTTTGGGATCTAAAGGCCAAAGGAGGAAAGGTGGTGGCTACCGGGGTAGTTAACACACTCACATTTCCGGTCACTAAGCATTCGTTCCAAACTAATTTATCTGCATCCAGTTCAGCATTTATTCTTGAACTGGATTATAGCGGCAACCGGCATTATGCAAGTTATTATTCTGGTGCCTATTACGGCACTTATGGGTATGGGATTGATTACAATCCTCTTATGAAAAGCCTATATCTTACTGGGAGTACACGGGATGATTTCCCGGTTACATCAGGTGCTTTTCAAACGGTGATGCAGGGAGGAACTACTGATGCTTTCCTGGTAAAGTTCACAGAATGTTTTTTCCCGACAGAAATTGATGCAGATACCACCACCATTTTTTGCCGGGGCGATAGTGTGCAACTGAAAGCAGATACAGGCCACAGCGTTTATTACTGGTCCAACTTCGATACGGTACAGCAAACCTGGGTGCATGAAGAAGGCAATTATTGGGTACGGATTACGGACTCAAGTGGCTGTGCTGCTTTTGATACGGTGAATATTAAAATTACCCCGGATGAGTTTTATAATTCCCCCCAAAGTTTCCATACAACCGTAGATTCCACATCTTCTTCGGAGGGCAAGGTTCTGCTCACCTGGCCTCCCGATTCATTGGAAAATAACTTTGTTTCGCACTACCGGCTTTATTACCGCCACCACGATAGCACTAGTTTTTTAGTACTGGCTGACAGCATTCCATTTACGCAGTCCACGTTTCTTCATGAAAATATCAATACAGCTAATAAAAAACATTTCTATTATTTAGAGCGCCTCTTAGCCTGTGGCGAAGTATCAGATTCTGCCACTGTTTATTCCCCGGTTAGCCTCACCTTCAACATAGGCCAGCTTATCCACGACCTAACTTGGACACCCTACCAAGGCCGCAGCACCACGCATTATATCATACAGGAATTGCGGGGAAACAATTGGATAAATATTGATACCGTTCCGGGCACCGATACGACATGGACAAAAATGCCTGCGCCCTGCAATTATGCAGTCACTTATCGAATAAAGGCAGAAAGCGATTCGGTTTATTTTTCTTATTCCAACACCGCTACCAACCAGGCGCTTGATACGATTCCGGCCGATGCGCCTCTGCTTGGGTTTGCCACGCTCATTGATAGCAATGTTGTAAAGCTGGACTTTTCCGGGGCCGATTCGCTGGATATTTATGCTTATGACATCAGGCGAATGCAGCATGATACCACGGTTTCTGCCGGGCAAATTCCGTTTACCGCGCCTGGCGGTTCCTTTGTTTTTTATGATACTTTAAGCAGCTTTAACGGACCGCTTTGTTACGCGGTTTTTTCCCTCGATTCCTGCCTCAATGAAACCTCGTCCGATACTTTTTGCATTATTATTTTAACCGGTGAGGGCGGGCAATCAGCCAATTATCTCAACTGGCATCCTTACCGCGGGCTGCCAATTTCCGGTTACGTTCTCCAAAAGTCAGATGGCACCGGCTGGACAAGCCTCGCCACGCCCGTTGACACCTTTTTTACCGACACCCCAATTACCTGCGAAGTGAGCAGCGATTACCGTGTATTCGCGATTTCGGGCAGCGACACCTCGTTTTCTAACACCATTACGCTCACCCCCTTAGACACCATTCCGCCTGTAGCGCCCGTTTTAAAATCTGCTTCGGTATTATTAAACCAAACAATTGAATTAAACTGGTTTGCTTCTAAAACCAAAAACCCACATAGTTTTGAAATATGGAAAGATGACGGCAGCGGGTTTGTGTTATTAAATTCCACAACCGATTCTTTTTATGTGGATAATAATGTTAATCCTAAAATTCAAACGTATAGTTATTACATAATCCAAACGGACACGTGCAGCAGCGTGATGCAGTCAGCGCCCTCGGATACGGACCGGACAATGAACGCGGAAGCCACCACCGGAGCCTGTGTGCCGCTGATAAACGTTAGCTGGAATGCCTACGCAGACCTGCCGCAGGGCGTGGATGCATACAGAATTTGGAAAATGGACACGGGCGGTTTTTCTCCAATCGAAACCATTAATTCAAATTTTAATAATTATACTGATAGCAATGTTTTAATTAATACAAATTATTGTTTTAGGATAGAAGCGCTGGACACGCAAAGCGGGTTTTCGGCATTTTCAGATACGGTTTGCATTGCGCCCTGGGTATATCCGGAGCCGGATACGGCCACGATGGTGCGCGCCACGGTGGAGCGGACGGATGACATTTCGGGCGATATTTTGGTGGAATGGGAGCGGGCAAATGTGGCCGATACTTTTGTGCGCGGATATTTCCTTTATCACGGAACGTTCAGTGCTGCCGGGCCTTTCACGCTGCTGGACGATGTTACGGACCTGAACCAAACTAATTATTTGCACCAGGGAATTGACACGCGCTCCACACGCCATTATTATAAAATAGTGGTGTACAACGTGTGCGTGGCCGAGGGCGAAAACCGCGAAACGCACCGCCCCATTAATTTAGAGTTTAATAACCGAAATTTAAATGCGGAGATTTATTGGTCTTATTATGAAGGCTTTCCGATACAGCAATACGAGCTGAGGCGCAGCATTGACGGGCAACCTTACCAGACTTTGGCGGTATTTGGCCCCACCGATTCTTCGTTTATTGATTCCACTTTGCGCTGCGGCCATGACTATGCCTGGCAGCTTTTCGGGCACAATTACAACTATAATTTAATTACCGCGTCCGATTCGGTTTGGGGCACCGCCTTCGATACCATTCCGCCCGCAGCCCCGCAGTTGCAGGTGGCCTCCGTCAGCGGCCCGGATGCCGTTGATGTGCAATTTATCCCCGTTTTAGAAAACAATAGAAAGGGTTATTATTTATATCAAAACGTAAACGGAACCGGTTTTTTAAAAACAGATTCATTGTTTAATAATATTGATCCGGTTTTAAATTTTAATAAAACAGGACTTGCTCCTTCACAAAATAATTACAGCTATTATATTACAACAATGGACAGTTGCGGAAATGAAAGCTCGCCCTCTGACACGCACACGGTGGTGCGACTACAGGCCACCGCACAGAATGCTGCAAATAACATTGCCTGGAACCATTATTCAGGTTTTGAAAATTGGAACTATGAATTGCAAAGAAAAACCACCGGAAACTGGGATGTTTTACAATTACTAAATTCAAATGAAAGTACATTTATTGACAGCAATATAATTTGCGATACACTTTATTTTTATCGCATTTTAACATTAAATAATGACACAGCATTAATCAGTTATTCAAATGAAGATACTGTCCGTGCCTATGAAGACAATTTGCCTGAAGCGCCAGGATTGGCAAGGGTTACAGTAGAACCCACGGGCGAAGTTTTAATTGAGTTTAACGCCTCGGTTTCGGCAGATGCCGCTTCTTATATTGTTTGGCGAAAAGGCGCAGGTTCGTGGCAAATCATTGCTTCGGGAATTACAAATTTGAATTATGCTGATTTGACGGCAATGACCACAGATTCCAGCTACGAATACCGGCTGCAAACGCTTGACAGTTGCGGCAATGCCAGTGCATTTTCGCAAATTCACCGCACCATTTTGCTCACGGCCACACCCGCCAACGAGCGCATCGAACTGGCCTGGAATGCCTACCAGGGCTGGCCGGTGGCCGTTTACCGCATCTTCCGCGATGGAGCACTTTTCGATTCCACCACCGCGCAAACCTACACCGACAGCGGCCTCACCTGCACCTCGCTGCACACCTACCGCATCGAGGCCGTGGCGGATTCAACGGTAGCGCTGGTTTCATCATCGAATGACGCCACCGAACGTGCGCTCGATAGCCGCTCTCCCGCAGCGCCCGCGCTGGTTTCGGCTTCTGTTGATCAGCCCAACGAAACGGTGGAGCTTCTATGGCAACCGTCACCCGCAACGGATGTGGCGCAATACCAAATCTGGCAAAAACCGATGGGAATCACTGATCCCACGCTGACAGCCACGCTTCCTGCCGATGAATTCAGCTTAATCATTCCACTGCCAGGCACCAACCAGCGCTGGTGCTTCCTCGTCACCGCCCAGGACTCTTGCGGCAACAACAGCCCGCTTTCCAACCCCGGCTGCATCATCATGCCCGAAGTCACTGCCGCAGACGGCCAGAACCTCCTCCAGTGGCAGGATTACGAGCAATGGCCCGCCACCGGCCACTTCGAGATTTACC
>JBBDIG010000037.1 GCA_040880525.1 Bacteroidia bacterium | reverse complement strand
TGCAATGTAAGAGAATGGGTTATTGATGTTTACCGGCCACTTTACTTAGAAGATTTTCAGGACTTTAATTCATTCCGAGGTAATAATTTTCAGGTTCAGGAAAAAGACCCGGACGGATATTTAGTTGAGAAAGATAGCCTGGGACGTATCGTTTATCGCGATGTAACAATTGAGGAAAACGTAAACAGGCGTAACTATAAAGAAGCCGATAACAAAGGCTACATTGATCCAATGAGTTACAATAACGGTGAGCAGGGCTACGACTTCGGAGTTGCTTCTCTTGTAAATAATGAAGCCCGTGTATATAAAGGTGGCTCATGGAGAGACCGTGCATATTGGATAGCTCCTGGCGCCCGCAGATTTTTGGATCAGGAACAATCGCTGTCTACCCTGGGTTTCCGCTGTGCAATGACTCGTGTAGGCAGCCAGGCTGAATTCAAGCAGAAATAATAAATGACAATGGGAACTGCTTCCATTATATGATTCAACAGCCCTTCTCTCTTGAAGGGCTGTTTTCGTTAAATCTCTTATCTTTCGCCCCAAGTATTTTAAACTTAATTAATGATTGAAAAAATGATGACCCGGAGCAATAAAATGAAATCTGGATTTCTTTACTTTTTAGGTTGTTCACTTACCCTGTTGCTTACAATCCCTCAAAATCTAAATGCTCAATATTATCAGGGCTTGCAGGGCGGAATGAATATTTCAACTTTAATGGGGGGTGACCCACCCTTTCCTAATCCTGATTTTAAGCTTGGTCTCAATGGAGGCTTAGTCTTTGGCCTTGAGTTCTCTGATAAATTTGCCCTGGAAGCCGATTTGGGTATAATTACAAAGGGAGCAAATCAAGATTATACAGAGCCGCTGAGCGATGAACTCGAAATGCGGGTTGAATCTGAACTTAACCTGATTTATGGTCAGGGAGATCTGATTGCTAAATTCTCAACTCCGATAGACCGGATAGGCGTTATACCTTACGGGCCGTTTACCAGAAGAGTATTTTTAGATTTTTTCATAGGTGGCTACGGCTCCTATTTTCTCAGCGGAAATCTAAATAACCAGTATTCTGTATTTAATGCAGATTCTTTGATTAGCGACATGTCCTACGATTCCACAGAAGCTTTTAAATCAAATCAGGAACTCGGGCTTACTTCTATTGATTTCGGTGCCGTTGCAGGATTTGGAATTAAGATCAAGGTAGGGAAAGAAGAGAAAGGACGAATTTTCGCCAATTTCCGTTATGCTTTTGGAATGTACTCAATTGACAATTTACGCTGGCAAAGACTAGAATTCAACGATAAAGGTGACCCAATAATCGTGAGAAGTTCACTTACAAACCAGAGTATCATATTTTCGGTTGGCTATGCCTATTCATTTAAAGGAGGGCCGAACCGGATACAGTAAACTCCGGTTTTACGAATCTCAAAATACGAAGGTGGTTTCTACTATGGAATCACCTTTTTTTATGCTTTTTTCAGGATTGTGCTTCCGGCTTGCTGCCGGAATGTTCCATCAGGAAGATCTTTATGAATTCATCAAGACCACCATCCATTACCCCCTGCACATCAGAAGTTTCGTGGCCTGTACGCAGGTCTTTCACAAGCTTATACGGGTGAATTACATAATTCCGTATTTGAGAACCCCACTCAATTTTCTTCTTGGTTTTCTCCACCTTATCCTTCTCTTCATTCTGTTTCCGCAGTTCCATTTCGTAGAGCCGTGATTTCAGCAATGCCATCGCTTTATCTTTATTCTTTCCCTGCGAACGTTCCTGCTGGCATTCGACAATTATCCCCGAAGGCTCATGCTTTAACCTTACGGCAGTCTCCACCTTGTTCACGTTCTGTCCGCCTGCTCCTCCTGATCTGAATGTATCCCAACTAATATCAGCCGGATTGATCTCTATATCAATCGTATCATCAACCAATGGATAGACAAACACCGAAGCAAAGGAAGTATGCCTTCGGGCATTGGAATCGAAAGGTGAGATTCGTACGAGGCGATGCACACCTGATTCCGACTTCAGATGTCCAAAAGCAAAGGCACCCTCAAATTCCAGCGTTACCGATTTTATACCTGCCTCATCCCCTTCCTGGATATCAATTTCCTTTACTTTATAATCATTTTTTTCGCCCCACATAATGTACATGCGCATCAGCATGGCTGCCCAATCCTGGCTTTCAGTACCTCCTGCACCGGCATTAATATTCATTACGGCATCCATTTCATCGCCTTCTTCACCCAGCATGTTGCGGAATTCGAGCGCCTCAAGTTCGTGCAACATCTTTTGATATTGCTTCATCACTTCCTCCTCACTGGCCTCATCTTCCTGATAGAACTCATAGAGAACACCAAGATCATCAGCCATTGTCTGCAGTCTGTTAAAGCTGCCAGACCACATTTTCAGGGATTTAATTTGCTTGAGTACGACTTGAGCCGATTTCGGATCATTCCAGAAATCGGGCGCTACCGTGAGCTTTTCCAGCTCTTTAATCTGAGATTCTTTTCCAGCGATGTCAAAGATACCTCCTCAGGGACACGATCCGGTCCCTTGCATCGCGAAGCTGCTCTGTTGTTATCATAGCTGCAAAATTATCCAATATTTACCCCTTGCGCAATGCGGTTTCTCCTTTCATCCGCCAGGATAAAATGCATCCTCTATATGGTATATCTCTGAATTGCGACCCCGATACAAAATGGAAATCACATCAAAGCGAATTTCATTCTTCAGGCCATTGGAGAGAATATACTCCTCGGCCACCTCTCCAATCACCTCCTGTTTACGATCGTTCACCGCTTCCTCCGGGAATCCATGAACGTGGCTCCTTCGTGCCTTCACCTCCACAAAAATGATAAGGTCGTCCTTTTGGCAAATAATGTCCACTTCCGTTCTTCCAAAGCGAAAATTGGTAGTGCGAATTGTATAGCCTTTACGCACAAGGAAATCAATCGCCAGCCTCTCCCCGTCCCTGCCGGTATCCAAGTGATCTTTCTTCATCCTAAAATGTTCATGGAAGCACAAGATAGCAGAAAAAGAAATAGATTTGAAACCATCTCACCACAAGCGGGAGTAGCTTTTCACCCGAATAATAATCTTAATAATTTTAAGACGAGTTCCTGCAGCGTATTAAAATTTCTGATTCTTTTCTTTGCTTGCCGAAGTTTAATATTGTCCAAGTGAAAATACTTATAATATATAACGGAAAAATTCCGGTGCTACATTATGGCGGCACTCAGCGTGTGCTATGGTCTGAGGGAAAAGACTTGACAGCTTTGGGGCATAACGTTGTTTATCTTGCGGGAAAGGGTTCTGAATGCCCATTTGCCGAAGTAAGGATATATGATCCATCATTGCCGCTGAATAATCAAATTCCTCCAGATGTAGATGTAATACATTCCCATGTATTATTGAATACGCCAATCACGGAAAAACCGGTCATGTTCACCATTCATGGAAATGGTAAACCGAATGAAACATTTGATATTAATGCAGTCTTTGTTTCGCGAAATCATGCTGAACGACATGGATCAAACCAATTTGTTCCAAATGGACTTGATTTTAATCTGCTGGGAAAGGTGAATTTATCAACTCCCCGACAACATCTGCTCTTTTTAGGAAAAGCAAGTAGACGAGAAAAAAATCTAAGGGGCTGCATTAAATTAGCAAGAAGAGCGGATAAGAAACTCGCTGTAATCGGAGGAAGGGGATTTGACATTTGGGGCAGAACAAAATACTATGGAATGATAGGAGGCCATAAAAAGAATGAAGTCCTACAGAAAACCGATGCTCTTCTCTTCCCCGTCAGGTGGCATGAGCCTCAAGGATTAGCTATTTTAGAAAGCCTTTATTTCGGCTGTCCGGTATTTGGTACAACCTATGGCTCCCTGCCGGAGATTGTTCACGATGAAGTTGGCTTTCTTTCCAACAGCTACTCAGAGCTAGTCGAAGCCATAAAAAATAGTGGTGAATTTGATCGTAAAAAATGCCATGAATACATTGTAGAAAAATTTAATTCAATGAGAATGACCAAAAAATATATTTCTCTGTTTGAAAAGATCATAGCAGGAAAAACTCTTAACACCCAACTACCTAAAGCACTAATTCAAAAAAAGCAAGAGCTGCTTCCTATCCTGGATTAAGGAGGGTATGACAGAGTTGGCAGCCTTATCTTTCGCTTAAAACATATATCTTGAATCAATCAAAATTTTCTTAACTTAGATAGATTTAAAATTACAACTTTTAAAAACTTAAAATCATCAAGCCTAAATAGATGATCAGTATCATCACTTCTGTCCATAATCAGCTTGGAATGAATAAGCTGTTCCTTGAGAATCTCAGAGAGAAAACCAAACTTCCTTTTGAGCTTATTGTAGTAGATAATAACTCTACAGATGGCTCCAGGGAATATTTTACAGCAAATGCCGATAAAATAATTACAAACAATGCTAACTATAGCTATCCGCACTGTCAGAATCAAGGAATTGCAGTAGCTCAGTTTAACCATCTCGCATTTTTCAACAATGACATCATTGTAACCCGAAATTGGGATACTCGGATACTTAAGCTAATGGAGGATAACCAAATTGAAGTGGCTTCTTTTGCCACCAACGATCATTTGGAATCAAAAGAGGCCCATAAAATAATGAGCAGGAGATGGAAGCGTTCTAAAAATCCGATTCATAAAACCCTCGGTACAGGCTATCCTATGCTGAAATTAATGCTATGGTTAATGTATCGCGACCTCGATAAATTTGGAGAGCAACGCTTTGAAAAATTTGGCTATAATACCATAGAAGGCTATAGTGGCTCTTGCATTATAATGAAAAAGAATGTGCTTGATAAAATTGGCCACTGGGACAATCGGATATTGGGCAGCGACTTTGATCTTTTCAACCGGGTAAAAGTGAGATCTATTGAAAAAGGAGACATCAAACCAATTCAGCTTGCTATGGGTATTTATATACACCATTTCCAACGTTTAACACTGCGGTCAAATCGTGAACCCTTTGCAGATCAGGATAATTTTATTACCCTAGAAGAAAAATGGGGAGACCGTACAGCAACATTAAGAAGCGACATTATTGGGTAAAATTAAAATCTTCACTCTACCACTATAATTCTTAAGCTTAAGGAATAACCGGTAAAAATCCCGGTACCCCCAACTATATTTGATTGTAAAAAAGGAGGCTCTGTTATAGGTCGGTTATTTGACTCTTGCGCCATTTTATAGCTTCTTATGAACTCGTAATATTCCTTCGATATGGAGCTTACTTCAACGCCCAGTTCATCCCCCTTCTCATATCGGAAAGGAGACACATAAGGAGTGGAACTTCCATTATATTCTCCTTTAGAAAAATAGTCAATATGGCTTTGATCAGAGAATATATTCAAAAGAAAATACTCGCTATAGTGTGAAGTATCAGTAAAAAAAATAACAATTGCAGCTTCATCAGTTTGCCCATAAAATGTTTGCACAGAATCCACCACAGCAGGAGGAATTATACTAGTGCTACTTGAAATTCGTTCGCCTGTTGCTGTTTCTATTTCCAGGAAATACATATTGTCATAGTCCATTGGCACAGTATCGGCCGACTCATAAACCCCAGGGGTCGTTTCAAAAAGTATAATTTCGGTATTATTACTTTTAATCACCACAAAAGCACCCGATACCATTGCAAAAGGAACTGTATCAGAAAATGCCTGGGTTTTGGATAAAAACAACTGATACGGAAATCCCGGATTAAGATAACACTCTACCGCATACTGCTCCTGGTAATCC
Source organism: Bacteroidia bacterium (assembly GCA_040880525.1). Taxonomy (NCBI): domain Bacteria; kingdom Pseudomonadati; phylum Bacteroidota; class Bacteroidia; species Bacteroidia bacterium. The sequence continues at coordinate 108,946 of JBBDIG010000037.1, read as the reverse complement.
GGTAATTTAATTTCTACTTCCTGTTGCATTTCACAGGAGTTGAAAGATAAAATAATCAAAAATAATAGTATAGATCGCATTCGCATTAAAATTTTCGTTTATAGGTTATTGAAGGTATTAATGGTAATAACGATACTTTCTCGGCTCTAAAACCAGTAATTTGATTATTGTCATCACGTTGCGCTTTCATTAACAGATAAAAAGGATTTCTCCTATAGTAGACATTATAAATTGAAATTAATAATGAGCTTCTTTCAGAAAATTTCCGGTTTAGGCTGAGATCAAGATGATGGAAGGCTGGTAAGCGAATATTATTTATATCAGTATAAGTAATAATATAAGTACTCATGGCCCCATAAGGACGATTTCTACCAAATAGACTATACCTCCCCACCGGCAACGTTCCCGGATTGCCACTCGCAAATTCCCAGTTGATGCCAATTTCTGTGCGCTCATTTAACTCATAGCTCCCGGTGAGGTTGATTACGTGCCTGCGATCATAATTTGCGAAAAAGGTGCGGCCCAGGTTTTTCTCGACAAACTGCCGCTTAGCCCATGAGAGCGTGTAGGCCAGGCAGCCGGTCAGGCGGCCGCGCGATTTTTTCAGGAGGAATTCGTTGCCATAACTCCAGCCGGTGCCGGTCACCATTTGGCCCGCAAGGTCAGGCTGGAAAAGAATGTCGGCTCCGGGCGCATATTCCACTACGCCATTCATCCATTTATAATACACCTCTTCTGTAAGCAGCCATTGGCTACCCAATTTAATGTGGAATCCGGCTGAAACCTGGTCGGACCGCTGAAATGGAATTACGTCTGTAGCCGGATACCAAATATCAGTTGGGAAGGAGGTGCGCGAATTTGAGATGAGGTGCGAATACTGATTCATGCGCGCATACGCCATTTTGTAATATACCTTCTGGTGAAGCCGCATGCTTGTGCTGAGCCGTGGCTCCGGATTCAGATAGCGAGTACTGCCATAAGAATAAGCGCTAAGTCGCAGACCTCCGCTCAGTTCCAGCCACCGCAGCGCCTTCCATTGGTCATTTATATACACAGCAGCCGATTGGCTCCGGTGATCCGAGCCGGTAATCGAATGCACATTCAGCCCGGAGATTTCCACTTCTACCTCTTGCGGGAAAAAATGATGGTCAATTAATTCACCACCAAAAGAAATTTTATGATTTGAAAACGTGGTATTAAAAAATCCAACTTTTACTCCCAAATCAGAAATATTGGATTTTAATAATGATATATATCCATCCGTATTGCTCTCTATTGAGTAGCGGTAGCGGGTATTAAATACATCCACACGGGAACTCGTATTCTTGGAAATTTCACTTTTCCAGGCCAGCGAGATCATGGTATTTCCCCATTTATTAAAATAGTCCAACCCCTCTTCCGTACGCAGATAAAGATAATCATCACCATAATATCCATTGAACTGCAGTATATTTTTATCATTTAAATTAAATGAAAATTTCCCGTTCAAATCATGGAAATTATAATTTGGAAGCGGCTGGTAGGATTCTTTATTTCGGCTAAACCAATTGATAGAACGGGTCACAAGATCAGCGTAAGTTCTGCGTCCGGAAATCAGGAAATTGCTCTGGCCCTTTTTCAGCGGACCTTCCACGGTGAGTTTGGAGGCTATGAGGCCAACCGCTGCTGACGCCACCACCGAATCCCGATTTCCATCCCGTGTTTCTACGGCCATCACTGACGACAACCGGCCACCATATTGAGCAGGAAAATCGCCTTTGTATAACGTGACATTGTCTACGATATCTGCATTAAAAACGCTGAGCAATCCTAAAAGATGGTTCACCTGGTAGAGATGCACATTATCCAGCAAAAACAGATTCTGGTCGTGGCTGCCTCCGCGCACAAAAAAACCGGAACTGCCCTCTCCCCCGCCCTGCACACCCGGTAAGGTTTGCAGCGCTTTTATAACGTCAGGTTCGCCCAGGATGGATGGGATTTTCTCTACCTCTTTGCCTGCCATTTTTTCCATGCCCATTTGAGGAGCCTTTACCGGGTCTCCAATTCGCTTTCCGGATATTACCGCTTCCCGCAACTCATATTGCAGCGGTTCCAGCCTGAGAAGCAGAACCGTATCGCTGATTAATTTTAATTGAATATTAAAAGCTTTATGTTCTGACGATAACACCACAAGATTATAGGTACCGGCTTCCGCCCGCAACCTGAAATTTCCTTCTGCAGAACTGAAGGTAGTTTTATACTGAATATGCCGATCTTTCAGCAGAAGGATCTCTGCGTTCGCCAATATGCTGTCAGTGCCGGCTTCGAGTACTTTTCCCGAGATTGAATGGGTTTCTCCGGCCACTCCTGAAAAAGGAATTAAAAATATTAAAGGCAAGAAAACTTTTAAAATACAAAATCTCATTTGCCAAATATAAGGCGGGTATTTTCAATTAAATTTTATTACGCTCTATTCCGGTGGATCGTAGCACCTTCATGTTTTGCGTAAAAAACCACAGCCTCAATGATGATAGGGTTCATTTCCCAAAATGGAGAAAGCCCGGTAGAGCTGCTCTAAAAAGACTACCCGCACCAAATCGTGGGGCATCGTCATGGCTGAAAGCGCCAGCATCGCTTGTTTCCGCTCGTATAGTTGCTCGTGGAAGCCGTGGGCCCCGCCAGCAAGAAAGACCATGCGGCCGGAAACATGATTCAACAACTGCTGCAGGTATTGCGAAAACTGGCGTGAGGTATATTGATTTCCCCGTTCATCCAGCAGTACCAAATGATCTGTATTCTGCAACCGCTTCAGCACCGCATCCTTTTCGGTCTCCCGTACCTGCTCAGGATTTTGTGACCGCTTTTTACCTGCAATTATTATTTCCTGCATTTCAAAACTTGTGTAGCGGCCAATGCGCGCGGCATATTTTTCTATCCCTTCATTCAGATAATTATTTGCTGTAACGCCCGTTGCCCAAAAAGCTATTTTCATAGCGGAAATTAATAGGTGCGTTTTTCCTCAATCTGGCGCCATACCTCGAAAAGGTTCAGCGCTTCCGGCAGTGGCTGCAGGGTCATGTTCACCGATCTTTCTGAGGGCGGTTTCTGCATTTCATCCAGCAAAAGACGATCTATGAATCCGGCATTTTCGGCATCATGGCGGGTACTGCCATAAATCACCTTTGGAATGCGCGCCCAGTAAATAGCGCCAAGACACATGGGACAGGGTTCGCAGGTTGCGTACAAGGTGCAGTCGTCAAGATGATAGCGGCCGAGCACCCGGCAGGCCTTCCGGATCGCCTGAACTTCCGCATGGGCTGTGGGATCATTTTCCTGCAATACTGCATTTCCCGAAGCGGCTATTACCTCACCGTCTTTTATAATGATCGCTCCGAAAGGACCGCCAATTCCGGCCTCCATGGTTTGCAGCGCCACTTCGGCAGCCTGCCTCAAATACCGGAGTACTTCCCTACTCATTGGGTGCTGCCGTTGCTTCCCTGCTTATCTTTATTCCTGCTGTTCTCTCCGCGCTCTCGCGGTGTAAGCACAGCCATGATGGCACTGGCTTTTGCGATGACCTGCTCCCCGCCTTCCGCATCCACCACCAGTACCTCACCTTCGCAGAAATGGAGTTTTTTCCCCGGTTTTACAACCCATCCGCGTGCTTTTACTTTGACTCCGCGTCCGGGACTAAAGTAGGAGATTTTGAGATCTGCCGTTACCACGCACTGATGCGGCTCCACCAGGGAGAATGCAGCAAAACCGCAAACTATGTCAGCAAGTGTGGCCGTAACGCCACCATGCACCATTCCGTCCTGCTGCTGCAAGAATTTATGCAGTCCCACTTCGCCTTCAATATAGGCTTCGTTTATTTCTGTGAGTTCGAAACCAATGTGCCGCATAAACTCCTGGCCTTCGAGCTTTCTCGCAATAAGCGCTCTGAATTCCGGGTTTCTGCTTTTAAACCTGCGCTGCTCCGTGGACTGCATTTTCGATTTTTTCCTGATTATATTCTTCGTGTATATCTGTCAGTACCTCATTTCCATTTTCAGTAATCAAAATGGTATGTTCAAACTGTGCTGAGAGCTTTCCGTCAATCGTGCGTGCGGTCCACTTATCCTGCTTGTCCACCTTTGTACGGGCCTTTCCCTGGTTAATCATGGGTTCCACCGTAAAGATCATTCCCGGCTTCATCTTTTTTCCGCTGTCTTTTTCGGCCACAAATGGCACTTCCGGATCTTCGTGGAATTTCAGACCCACGCCATGTCCACAGAATTCGTAAACCACCCCATAATTACGGCTGGCAGCATACTCCTTTATTTTATACCCGATATTTCCAAAATAATTACCGGGATAACATTCACGGATTCCAATGTCAAGGCATTCTTTAGCAGCAGCAATAAGGTTTCCGGCATCTTCAGAAATCTCGCCTACCGTATACATCCGGCTGGTGTCGCCAAAATATCCGTTCAGGATGGGCGTGACATCAATATTCAGAATGTCACCGTCCTTCAGCGTCTGCGATCCGGGAATTCCATGACAAACCACTTCATTTAAAGAAATGCATGAAGCTGCCGGGTAGCCATTGTAATTGAGCGTTGCAGGCCGCGCACTATGCGCTTCCATATAATCTTCAATTTTCCGGTTCAGGAAAGCTGTCGTTACCCCTGGTTTCACGAATTCCTCTATATAATCCAGGATGTCGGCTGCCAGGATACAACTTTCCCTGATGCCTGCAACCTGTTTTTCGCTTTTAATAATAATTCCCATTTTTAATTTATTCTGAACGTAATCTTTAATTTTTGTAAAATAAGTCAAATCGACCATAAGCAAGGAAATCCGTTACATCCGATGAGCCGGACTTGAATTAATAATGATTCTGATCCTGTATTCCGGCCTGAGCTTTTTGAATTTCAGCAAATGCCGTTATTGCTCCTCCACGATGAAAATTCCCTGCATAGCCTGCCAATGGCCGGGATAAGTACAAACGAATTCATAAGTGCCTGGCTTTGGTGCGTTGAACGCCAGCGTGGTCGATTCTCCCGGGCCAATAACCTCTGAGAATGCCACCACATTTCTCGAATTTTGAGGAACATAACTGGTGCCGGCTGCTCTGGCGCCTTCTATTGATACCTCTTCTATCGAACCTCTCCGCACAATGACAATATTGTGCTGCATAAAGCTGTCAGTTGCTTCATTTCTGAGCGTTAGCATTATTTTACGCTTAGCCGGAACGCGCAGTGTATCCCTGTCATAACGCATTTCCTGCATGTTTTCTCCCTGCGCCAATACGATGAGAGCAAACTCTTCCTCATACGCCTCTCCCGTTACAAAATCCGGTTCAGGCCTGTCCTCAGGCCTCATTTCTGGCAGTGTGTCTCCTTCATGCTGTACGGTAACCTGCGGATCAGTCGCATTGTGCCGGTCATCCGGAGGCGTATTGCAGGCGCTCAGCATCAATAGAATAAAAGGCGCTAACATCAAATTTTTCTTCAGATTCATTGGATTCTGTTTTTCTGTTTATTAAATATTTGATCAGGAAAATTGATCGAGGGCTTTTGTGATCATACCGGCCGGAATAGCGCCTGATTCACGCCAAACCATTTTTCCTTCTTTAAAAATCATAAAGGTTGGAACCCCCCGCACCTGGTATTGATTTGCAATTTCAGGGTTTTTATCAATGTCTATTTTAATGACACGGGCCTTTCCGGAATATTTCCCGGCAATATCCTTTATTACCGGAGACATGGATTTGCACGGGCCGCACCACTCTGCATGAAAATCAATGAGTACCGGCTTCGGTCCCTCAATAAGGCTTTGAAAGGTGGTCTTAGGCATGGCTTAACCGATTGCGTCTACATTAACTGAGCGATCAATTTTCTTAACCAGCGATCGCAATACTTTGCCAGGCCCGACTTCCACAAAATCCGTAGCTCCGTCCTTGATCATTTGCTCTACGCTTTGCTTCCATTTAACCGGTGCGGTAAGCTGGCTCACAAGGTTTTTCTTTATCTGCTCCGGATCCGTCTCTCCTTTCGCAGAAAAATTCTGATACACCGGGCATGAGGGTGCTGTGAATTTGGTTTTTTCAATGGCCTCTGCCAGTTCCACCCGTGCCGGTTCCATGAGTGGAGAATGAAACGCTCCGCTCACATTAAGAATTATTGTTTTCTTTCCATGCTTTTCCAGGGCTTCACAGGCTTTTTTCACGCCTTCTGTAGTTCCGGAGATCACTACCTGGCCAGGTGAATTGTAATTGGCGGCCACCACGATGTCATCTACGTCATTACAAACCTGCTGTACGAGTTCATCGTCCGTGCCCAGAATCGCAGCCATGATGCTTTGCTCTGCATCGCAGGCTCTCTGCATGGCTTCGGCTCTGCGGGCTACCAGGAGCAGCGCATCCTCAAAGGGCATGGCTCCAACAGCCGCCAATGCAGACAACTCACCTAACGAATGGCCGGCTGCCATATCAGGTTTAAAGGATTCGCCAACTGACCGGGCCGCTGCCACCGAATGCAGGAAAATTGCCGGTTGGGTAACGCGCGTCTGTTTCAGGTCTTTGTCCTCGCCTTCAAACATTATATCAGTGATCCTGAAATTCAGGATCTGGTTTCCACGCTCAAAAATCTCCCGGGCTTCCTCATTTTGCTCATAAAGCTCATTGCCCATCCCTACAAACTGGCTGCCCTGGCCCGGAAATATATATGCTTTTTTCATCTTCCTGATTTAACTCAATCACCTCCCCAAAAGTTGAATTTTTGAGAAATGCGGTGCAAAGATAATTAGTCTGCAACGGGCATCCAGTGGCACAGCCTGAACGATTTCAATACGCTGTGAAATCATACGCCCTGTGATGCCCATGGGCGTTGGTAGCTTAAAGGCAAGTACCGACAAATTGAACATCAGGGTTTTAACCTATGCTCTTTTAGCAGCTAAAATGAAGATGCTTCGTACAGCTCTGCAGCGAAGTAATACCGATTTTAAGTTTTTAATCGGCATGTGCCTATTTCTGCTTCTTCGCTACCCATGCTAAGATCATCACCTTTTCGGCTTTACTTAGTTCACTGATAGTGCTTTGCCATTCGGCCACGGCTGCGTCATACGCCACAGCATCGCCTGCATCAGCGCTGGCTATCAGTTTCACAGCAACGTTTGAGAGCTTATCGGCTTTCTTCGTCATCAACACATTGCGCAGAAAGTGCTGCAGTTCCTGATTGGCAGCGATCTGCTCAGGGCTGGCAGATACCTCCCGGTTGGCTCTTTTTAGCCCGGCACAGTCACATTCCGCGTAAAAAATATTGCCGCTGCAGGTAAGCCCGCGATCGCCCTTTTGAGGCTGTACGCTGCAACTGCCGCCATAGGGGCTGCTGGCAGTGCAGTAGCCTGCCTCTTCATTTTCTGAATTTGAAAGATTAATAGTAAAAAAACTGAAAGCGCTTAAGATGAATGTGAGAAAAAGAAATTTCATGATTTTGGTTTAATTAATAGTTGAACGCAAATAAGAGGAAAAGAAGGAAGGTTTTGTTACAGCTATTGGTAAAAAAATCCCCTGATGGAGTTGCCTTTAAAAAACTTCGTGAGCCTTTGTGCCTTCGCGTCTTAGTGTCCATTTCTTAAAAAACCCTTTGTGCCACTTGGTGTGCTCAGTGCCTTTGTGGCAATTCTTAGTATGGCAATTCTTTTTGATTCACTTCCTTTGCAGCCCAATTCAAAAACTAACAACAATCATGGTAAACGTTGGCGATAACTTCACACACAAATTCTCTTACACCCAGGAAGACGTAGACAAGTTCGCTGAGGTAACAGGCGATACCAATCCCCTTCATATTGACGAAGAAGCGGGGAAGAACAGCATTTTCGGCAAGCGGGTAATGCACGGCTTCTTTGGCGGCAGCGTATTCACAAAGATCTTCGGAACGCTCTTCCATGCTGATGGCAATGTATACCTGAAGCAAAACATGACCTTTCGCAGGCCCATGTTTGTGGATACGGAGTACGAGGCCGTACTGACGGTAAAGGAAATTGACCGGGAGAAAAACCGGGCTTTGATTGAAACCAATATCCGGGATGTAGCAACCGGGGAAATAACAACGACCGGTGAGGCCCTGATGATGAACAAGAAAGCGTTCGTTTAGATTGCAGGCCCTTAGCCCTTTAAGGGATTAAATCCCTTGAAGGGTTTGTAGCTGAAAGCGTTACTGCTTCACAAATTTGAACGTATGGACTTCATGCTTTGAAGAAGCTTTCAAGAAATAAATACCCGGAGACAGCCCACTGACATTTATCTTATATTTCATTTCTCCGGAATCAATAGTGTATTCTGTGAGTTTTTGTCCGGTTATACTCAATATTTCCACTTTTCCATCTTTTATTCCAGAAAGATCAGCGATCAGAAAATCAACAACCGGATTTGGATAAACCTGTACAGGATTATGGGAATAGACAGGATGAGGTTCAATACCCGTAACCACCTCACCACAAGTATCTACAATATCCTTAAAGGCGATCTTGGCGATGTTGAAAACACTGTCACCATATAGGACGCGGTTACAAGCCACAAAGAGGCTGTCGTGGTACACTTCCATCTTAAGTATCCCGCCATCTACAGAATATATACCCGTACCACACCAGCGATTGCCATCCCATACAGCAATGCCGGAGGACGTAATGCCCCCGGCAAATTGAAATTGACCAGCGACATAGAGCTTGCCCTCATGTTCCAGGAAATCAGTAACAGTAGCATTGGAATTACCTATACTAAACACCCATCCCCACTGATTTCCAACGCTCACCATCCCATCGCTGCATAAAGCGTCCGGGGTTCTGGCCGCCTTCCTCATAAAACCAGCCCCCAATGTATATTTCATCCTGATAGGCAATAATAGTATTAAGGGAATCACCTCCCTTCAGACCGCCTCCTACGTCTTTCCATTCTGTGCCATCCCAGCGCATTACCTCCTCCAGACCATTGGGAAAATCAAAGTTGCCAGCGAGGTAAAGTTGATTCTTATACTTGCATATATCGAATATCCATAGGTCTGAATAACGTTGTATTGGAAGAGACTTGGTCAAATCCTCCCATTTCGTCCCATCAAATCTTGCAGCACCATTTGCCTGTATACCGGCAATGCTATCAAAAAGGCCGGCAACATATAGGGTATCATCTATCACTTCTAAAAAATTAAAAGTGTTACCAACCCAATCGCCAAGAATAGTCCATGTATTGCCGTCATATTTTGCAAGGCCGTAACCTCCGGCTACATATAATTCCCCTTTATATCTTGTTATGGCAGAAATGTCAAACCCTATAAGGGGTGTTAATAGTGTGTCCCAATTCCTTCCATCATACCAAATCAATCCATTAGCTCCTTTTCCTTCCACCTCGCGGAAATCACCACCTATGTAAAGTCTTCCATCAGTGGTGTCATTATAAAAAGCTAATACCCCGGGAGAAAGCTTGAAAGGGAGTTTTTCCCATTTTGTCTGAGCAGCGGATGGAAAGGCAATTATAACTAAGGCTGCAGTAATTGCAGCCGTGGTTATTTTTCTTACTATTTTCATCAGTTATTCCTTTACGAATTTGAGGGTATGGATTCCCTCAGAATTAGAAATCTTCACCAGATAAATTCCAGCACTGAGTCGGGATACATCTATTTCCGATCTTGAAATACGATTGTGAACCACAATGCTCGAAAGCTCCTGGCCTGTCAAAGATAAAATTTGTATTTGCCCCTTTATCAACGGTATATCTATAAAAAGGATATCAGCAACCGGATTTGGATAAACCTGTACAGGATTATTGGAATTTACAGGATGAGGGTCAATACCGGTAACCACCTCACCACAAGTATCCACAATGTCCTTGAAGGCAATTTTGGCAATAAAAAAAACGCTGTCACCATAGAGAACTTGGTTACAAGCCACGAAGAGGCTGTCATTGTAAACTTCCATCCTGAAAATACCACCATCTAAGGAATATATACCTGTACCGCACCATCGTGTGCCATCCCAAACAGCAATGCCGGAGGAGGTAATCCCATCCGCATACAGGAACTGCCCGGCCACATAGAGCTTGCCCTCATGTTCCAGGAAATCATAAACGGTAGCGTTGGTATTGCCCGGACCATAAACGCCAGCCCCTACGGTTTTCCATTGCTCGCCATCCCATCTTTGCATAAAGCGTCCCGGGTTCTGGCCACCTTCTTCGTAAAACCAACCCCCGATGTATATCTCGTCCTGCTAGGCAATGACAGAATTGAGGGAACCACCACCTTTGAGACCACCGCCTACATCTGTCCATTTGTTGCCATCCCAGCGCATAACCTCCTCAAGACCATTAGGAAAATCAAAGTTGCCTGCGAGAAAAAGTTGGCTATTATACTTGCATATACTGTATATCCATAGGTCCGTATAATCTTTTATTTGAAGGGCCTGTGTCAAATGGTGAAGCTCCTCCCATTTTGTTCCATCATACCGAGCAGCACCACTGGCCTGTATACCGGCAATGCTATCAAAAAGGCCGGCTACATAAAGGGTATCATCAATTACTTCTAAAAAGTTAAAAGTTTTACCAACCCAATCACCAAGAGTAGTCCATGTATTGCCGTCATATTTTGCAAGGCCGTAACCTCCGGCTACATATAATTCCCCTTTATATCTTGTTATGGCAGAAATGTCAAACCCTATAAGGGGTGTTAATAGTGTGTCCCAATTCTTTCCATCATACCAAATCAATCCATTAGCTCCTTTTCCTTCCACCTCGCGGAACCTGCCGCCTATGTAAAGTCGTCCATCAGTGGTGTCATTATAAAGGCCGCGTACTCCGAGTGTAAGCTTGAAAGGGAGCTTTTCCCAATTTTGGGAGAAAACTGGATCATAATTGAAAAGCAAGGCCACAAACAGGATGGCCTTGAGAGATATTTGATTTGGTCGCATATCGGTTATTTCTTTCTCGAATTTGGAACTTGAAGCTCTTCGATGTAAAAAACAGGTTAACGCCTTCTGGCATGCCTGCCATTTCGATGGTAAAGGTAGGCTGAAGATGGCTTTCCGATAAGATACGCGCCAGCTTGGGGACCGGTGAGGCGCTGATGATGAACATGAAGGCGTGCGTTTAGATTACAGGCCCTTAACCCTTCAATGGTTCGAAAACCCTTGAAGGGTTGTAGGTTCAAAGAACTTTCTTCATGGTCTCAAACGCCTTTTTAATTTTGAAGGATTGCGCCTACCATCCCAAATTGTCACATTGGAAACATCTTTAGGTCTACCTGCTTCAGGGTTTTCTTCTATAAACTTTATGGCGTCCTGAAATAAGGATAATAGCTTTTTACTGTAGCTTGTGGATCTATTCCTTTGGATCCAATAATCTAATATTTCCAGGCGGTCTTCAATTGCCTGCCTTGACCAAACTACCTTTTTCGCAGCCATTCTTCCGTTAGACGATGGGCCTGTTCATCAGTCATAAATTCCCCTCTTTTATACTGCTCACGCGCTTCTTCAACCATCATTCTCTGTTCATCCGAAAGCTTAAAAGGCGTAATTGTATCAGATTCAAATGCTATTGTTTCTAATAAATACTTCAATAGTTTTTCGTCTTCAATTTTGTTAATCTCGCTAATCAGTTTCTCTTTAAGCCCAATCATAAATTCTCGGTTTTTAATTGATGGATCAGAAGTTACTTACCCCATTCCCGGAATCTTCGGCAGTCCCTTGCCGCCCATCTTGTGCATGGACTTCATCATCTTTTTCATTTGGAGCATCTGCTGGATAAGTTGATTAATGTCCTGCACTTCCATTCCACTGCCTTTTGCAATCCTGCGCTTACGGGAGGCAATAATAACTGATTTATGGCAATCCGCCTTATTTGTTGTAACATTGTGATTACGATCATATATAAACAGGGCTATAAATTATGAGGACATCCATTAAGCGCATAGGCAATTCCAAGGGTATCATCATACCTGCGGGCATATTAAAACTATGCGGTTTTGAGGAGGAAGTTTCCCTGGAAATCAAGGGCAATACGCTGGTCATTTCTAATGCGAAAACGCCACGGGCAGGATGGGAAGAAGCTTTCGCAAAAGCCGGGGCCGGACAGGAAGGTTTGCTAATGGAGGAGTTTCCCAATGACTTTGACAAGAACGAATGGACGTGGTGAAGCGCTTTGAAGTACATCTGGTCTCCTCAGACCCTGCGGAAGGCTCCGAAATAAAAAAGACACGTCCCTGCCTCATCCTTTCGCCTGACGAGATGAACAATACACTTCGCACGGTGATGGTAGCACCCATGACCACCACTTTGCGTAATTTCCCTTCCAGGGTCAGGACAACTTTTCAAGGTACACAAGGAGACATTGCCCTGGACCAAATCCGGGCTGTGGACAAAAAACGGCTGGTAAAGAAGTTGGGCAGCATCACGGCAATTACAGGAGAGAAAGTCCTTGCCGTCCTGCAGGAGATGTTTAGCTAACCACCCGGGAGTAGCAATAGAAGAATCCGAAGGTACTGAAAACCAGATTGCAGGAACCTAAAGGGGTTTTCAATCGTAAATCGTACCGCTAAAATCGTCAATAAAATCACCCCATTCCCGGAATCTTAGGCATTCCCTTGCCGCCCATCTTGTTCATGGACTTCATCATCTTTTTCATCTGGAGCATCTGCTGGATAAGTTGGTTGATGTCCTGCACTTCCATGCCACTGCCTTTGGCGATTCTGCGTTTGCGGGAGGCATCAAGCAAATCGGGATTCTTACGCTCTGCGGGCGTCATGCTCAGGATAATGGCCTCGGTGTGTTTGAAGGTTTCGTCATCAATATCAATGTCCTTCACCATTTTGCCCACGCCCGGAATCATTCCCAGCAGGTCCTTCAGGTTGCCCATTTTCTTGATCTGGTTGAGCTGCGAAAGGAAATCCTCGAAATCGAATTCGGCCTTGCGGAATTTCTTCTGTAGCCTTGCCGCTTCTTTCTGGTCAATGTTTTCCTGGGCCTTCTCCACAAACGAAACGATGTCGCCCATTCCCAATATCCGGTTCGCCATCCGTTCTGGGTAGAATAGGTCAATCGCATCCAGCTTCTCCCCTGTCCCCACAAACTTGATGGGCTTGTTCACTTCTGAGCGGATAGAAAGCGCAGCACCACCGCGGGTATCGCCATCCAACTTGGTCAGCACGACACCATTGAAATCAAGCCGCTCATTAAATGCCTTTGCCGTGTTCACTGCATCCTGGCCTGTCATTGCATCCACAACAAACAGTGTTTCCTGTGGATTGAGGGCTTTCTTTAACCGGGAAATCTCATCCATCATCTGCTCGTCAACGCTCAGGCGACCGGCAGTATCCACGATGATGGCATTTTTCCCTTTTTCCTTTGCGTACTTCAGCGCATTCTGGGCAATTTCTACCGGGTTCTTATTTTCTATTTCTGAATAGACTTCCACGCCTACCTGCTCCCCGAGCACCTTTAACTGCTCAATGGCTGCGGGGCGGTATACGTCTCCGGCCACCAGGAGTACTTGCCTTGATTTCTTTCGCTTGAGGTAGTTGGCCAGCTTTCCGCTAAAGGTGGTTTTACCAGAGCCCTGCAATCCCGCAATGAGGATGATGGCAGGCTTTCCCTCCAGGTCAATGTCCTCCATTTTCCCGCCCATGAGTTGGGTAAGTTCGTCATTCACGATCTTCACCATCATCTGGCCTGGAGACACGGCTTTGATTACATTGCCACCAAGCGCCCTGTCCTTTATCCGGTCGGTAAAGTCCTTGGCTACTTTATAGTTTACATCCGCTTCTACAAGTGCCCTGCGCACTTCTTTGAGGGTGGAAGCAATATTTATTTCCGTTATTTTTCCCTGACCTCTAAGGTGTTGGAATGCGGTATCTAAACGGTCACTTAAGCTTTCAAACATGGATGTTTTGTTTTGCCACTAATGCACTAAGTACACTAAGGGGCACAAAGGTTTATTAAAATTAAGATAGACACAAAGACTCGAAGTCGCTAAGGGTAATTAAAATAGACACAAAGACTCAAAGTCACAAAGGGACACAAAAGGTTTTTAATTAAGATGGACACAAAGTGGAAGTCACTAAGGAGCACGAAGGGTTTTTAATTTAGAATTCAAAATTTAGAATTTAGAATTAAACTAAGGCTTCCTCGTATTCCTCTATGGGTGGACAAGTACACATTAAATTGCGATCTCCGAAAGGATTGTTCACGCGGCCTACTGAGGGCCAGAACTTGGAGTGCTTGAGCCAGGGAAGCGGATATGCTGCTTTTTGGCGGCTGTAGGGCAACGTCCATTCATCAGCCGTTACCACCATTGCTGTATGTGGAGCATTTTTCAGCACGTTCACTTCCTTGTCAGCAGTACCGGCTTCAATTTCCGCTATCTCATTTTTGATGCTGATCATGGCCTCAATAAAGCGGTCGAGTTCTGCTTTCGATTCGCTCTCGGTCGGTTCAATCATCAATGTGCCCGGCACCGGGAACGAAACGGTGGGCGCGTGGAAACCGTAGTCAATAAGTCGCTTGGCAATATCCTCTACTTCTACCCCTGCTGATTGTTTAAAACCCCGTGGGTCCAGAATCAGTTCGTGCGCTACCCGGCCATTCTTGCCGCTGTACAACACGTTGTAATGTCCGTCAAGCCTTGCCTTGAGGTAATTGGCGCCCAGGATGGCAAACTGCGTGGCTTCTGTCAATCCCTTCGTTCCCATCATCTTGATATAAATATAGGAGATGAGCAGAATATTGGCGCTGCCCCACGGAGCCGCTGAAATAGCTGAAATGGCCTTTTCGCCTCCCATTTTAATCACCGAATGACCGGGAAGAAATGGGGTGAGATGTTTTGCCACCCCTATTGGGCCCATGCCCGGACCGCCACCTCCATGAGGAATGCAGAAGGTTTTGTGCAAGTTGAGATGGCATACATCCGCGTTAATAAGTCCGGGATTCGTCAATCCAACCTGTGCGTTCATGTTTGCGCCATCCATATATACCTGTCCTCCGTGCTCATGAATGGTTTTGCACACTTCACGGATTTCGGTTTCATAAACCCCATGCGTACTTGGATAAGTCACCATGAGGCAGGCAAGATCATTCTTATGCTCCTCAGCTTTCTTGTGGAGGTCATCAAGGTCAATATTTCCCTGGTCATCGCAGCGCACCACAACTACCTTCATCCCAGCCATTACCGCACTTGCAGGATTTGTCCCGTGTGCCGACTGAGGAATAAGGGCAATGTTCCGGTGCCCGTCTCCCCTGCTGAGGTGATATTCGCGAATTACCATTAACCCAGCGTACTCACCTTGCGCCCCAGAATTAGGTTGCAGCGACATGCCATGAAACCCGGTGATTTCCTTGAGTTCATCCTCCAGTTCAGCAATAATTTGATGATACCCAGCGGCCTGTTCCACCGGTACAAACGGGTGCATTTGGCTGAACTGGGGCCAACTCACCGGCATCAGTTCCGTAGCTGCATTCAGCTTCATGGTGCAGGAGCCGAGTGCAATCATGGAATGCACCAGCGAAAGGTCTTTATTTTCCAGGCTCTTCATGTACCGCATCAGTTCAGTCTCGCTGTGATGGGTGTTAAAGACTGGATGCGTGAGAATTTCATCAGTGCGCAGATGCGCTGCCGGCAACGAATGTTCTTTCAATTCCAGTTTACTGCGGTCGAAGGTTTTGCCTCCTGCGGCAGCAAAGGCAGAAAGCATGTCTGCAACATCGCCCACAATGGTAGTCTCATCCACCGAAATCCCAATGGTTCCGCCACCAATGTACCGGAAGTTGATCTCGCGCTTTTCAGATTCAGCACGGATGGCATCTTCAGAAACTCCTCCCAGGTCAATATGCAGGGTATCGAAGAATTGCTCATTTAATTGGTTAAAACCTAATTTATTCAACTCGTTTGACAACAGCTTTGCAGTGGAGTGAATCTGGCTTGCAATCCGCCTCAAACCTTTTGGGCCGTGATACACGCCATACATGCCTGCCATTACGGCCAGCAGCACCTGTGCCGTGCAAATATTGCTGGTGGCCTTTTCCCTGCGGATGTGTTGCTCCCGCGTTTGCAGCGCCATGCGCAGCGCCTGGTTTCCCTGAGCATCAACTGATACTCCGATGATCCGGCCTGGGATTGAGCGTTTATATTCTTCCTTAGTAGCGAAATAGGCTGCATGAGGGCCACCGTATCCGAGCGGAACACCAAAGCGCTGGGTATTTCCTACGGCCACATCAGCACCCCAATTGCCCGGAGGTGTCAGCAGCACAAGGCTCATCAGATCGGCCGCTACAGCCACAAAAGCACCGTGCGAATGCGCCTGTTTGCAGAGGTCGTGATAGTCGCGGATGTTCCCATGCCCATCAGGATATTGCATTAAAACCCCATATACTTCGTCAGTAAATTCAATATCGTCAATGGGTGCAATCTTCAGATCAATGCCCATTGGGATGGCGCGCGTTTTCAGCACATCCAGGGTTTGTTCAAAGCATTTGTCAGATACATAAAAGGTATTTCCCTTGTGCTTTTTCTTTAAGCTATGAAGCATGGCCATTGCCTCGGCAGCCGCAGTGGCTTCGTCAAGCAATGATGCATTTGCGATCTCCATTCCTGTGAGGTCAGAAACCATCGTCTGGAAATTCAGAAGGGCCTCCAACCTTCCTTGTGCCACCTCACTTTGGTAAGGCGTATACGCAGTGTACCAGCCCGGGTTCTCAAAAATATTTCGTTGGATGGCGCTGGGCGTGATGGTATTGTAGTAGCCCATGCCAATATAGCTGCGGTAAACCTTGTTTTTGGATGCCACCTGTTTCAGCATCCTTAGCAGTTCAAATTCACTGAGGGCAGGCTGAAGGTTCAACTCACCTTCCAGCCGAATTTTGGCAGGAATGGTTTCGCTGATGAGTTGATCGAGCGAATCCACCCCAACGGCTGTTAGCATCTCCTTTGTTTCCTGCTCATCAGGGCCTATGTGGCGGTTGCGGAATTTATCTGAAAAACTCGCGTGAGAATTCATTTGAAATTTGAAATTGAAAAGGTGAAAAATTTGCCGCAAAAGTAAGGTGAATTAAGGTTTGGGCAATGTATGTCATAGGCCGGAAAAATGGCTTCAGTTGAACCTGAAAGGCTTATTATCTTTGTAATATAAAACCTCAACCGGGGATGGACAATTCAGCCAGATTAAAGCATTTGCCTCATTATACTTATGAGGACTACAAGCAATGGGAAGGCCGGTGGGAGCTGATTTATGGGATACCATTTGCCATGGCCCCGGCCCGTGTTATAAACATCAATTTGTTGTCGCAAAATTGATGGTTCATCTCCACCTCGCTGTGGAATCTTTTAGTAGTTGCGAGGTGCTGCTCTCGCCCTTTGACTGGAAGATTAACGAGGACACCATTGTGGAACCTGATCTAATGGTAATATGCTACTTCTTGGGCGATGTATTGTTTCTGGAAAAACCGCCCGAACTGGTAGTAGAAATTCTTTCTCCTCACAACCGGGAAAAGGACCTGGTCACCAAATTTGACCTTTACCGAAAGCAGAAAGTAAAATATTATCTGGTGGTAGATGCCGATAAAAAAGAGGTGACCATTTTTGAATATAAAAATGATTCATATCAGAAGGTTGGGGAACTTAGCATGGACAGCTTCGATTTTGAACTCAGCGCCTGCAATTTCTCCCTTGACTTTAGCCGGATATGGCCGGATTTCTAAATTAAGCCAAATCAAATAAGCTCCTCACTGCAAGCTTCTGATCCGCAATAAAACCTTCCCCCGCATAAGCACCTATGCGAAAACCCCAATCAAGATTACGCGCTTTGATCTGCTCTAAGAAATGCCTGGAGGTGAGAATGGTATCGGGTTCTTTGCTCGCAGGATCGTGGAATTGGGATTTGAATGCACGGATTGCCTCAAGCTTTTTGTCCAGATGCGCTGAAATATCCACAATAATGTCCGGCTCTATATAATTGAACTGGACGAACTTGTACATCCGTGCTGGCCGCCATTCTCGTTGCGGCTCTCCCTCCCACTCCGTTTCTATACGCCTGAGCCCGGACAGAAAGCAGGCCTCAGACACCAGATCCGAAGCACGGCCATGGTCAGGATGCCTGTCATGGGGAGCGTTGCTGATAACAATCTCCGGCTGGAAGCGCCTGACCTGCTGCATAACTTTAAGCCGGTGAGCATCATCATTCTTGAAAAAGCCATCCGCAAAACCCAGGTTCTCGCGAAAGCTGATGCCCATAATTTTTCCGGCTTCCTCTGCCTCCTTTAAGCGGATTTTTGCTGTGCCGCGTGTACCGAGTTCTCCTTGGGTAAGGTCCACAATGCCAACAGATTTTCCTGCACTCGTGTGGGCGATGATGGTCCCGCCACAGCATAATTCTGCATCGTCAGGATGGGCAGTTATTACAAGTAAATCAACTTTCATTTCCCTGATTTTTAAACAGGGCAAAGCTACTGCCTCGCACTTTTAAATGCCGGGCCTCAAACTTTTGGGAAGTTCTTTTCTTTGCGGCCATAAAATCTAAACCCGGATAAGATGGAAATCAAATTTATCGGCACAGGGGGCGCATTCGACTATGAGTATCTTAATTCCTCGGCTTTGCTAACGATGGAAGGCCGTACGCTCCTGATTGACTGCGGCCATGCTATATATCCTGCACTGCGAAAAGCAAACAAAGCCAACGAGGTAACCCACCTCCTGGTAACGCACACGCATGACGACCACGTGGGAAGCCTGTCTGTGCTCATCCTGCATCACCATTATTTTGCCCCGAAAAAATTGACGCTGTTATATCAGGATGAGGATTTTTTGAACACATTGAAATCCTTCTTTTCCCATACGCTGGGAGATATTTCCGAATATGTGGAATTGCAGCCGCTGTCAGAGGTTGACGGTATTACAGCCATTGAAACCACAAAGCACCATGTGGACTACCTCCGCACTTTCGCATTCATTTTTGAGGAAAACGGGCAACGGATTGCTTACTCTGGTGATCTAGGCGATGCTTCAATACTCTTCGAAGTTTTGGATAAACTCCCCGAAAAAGACACTACTGTTTTTCATGATATTTTCTTCGAGAAAAATATTTCCACACATACTTATTATAAGCAATTGGAAAAATACCTGAATCGGTATGCCATTTTCGGTTACCATTGCGACCCCCGAAAAAATCCACAGGATAATCCTATACCGCTTGTGCAAAATGAACCGGAATTTCTTCTTCGAGGTACGTGAGCGAGACAAATCCACTTTATTAACTCAGGGTTTTTAAATAAAAAAGCCCCAGACTATTTTACTCTAATCCGGGGCTTTCCTGCGATTTCGCTCTTTATGTTAATAATAGGTCATCCTGCGAACGCCTGCCAGGTGTTTGGCAAATCGGATTACCTGGTGTGTGTAGCCAAATTCATTGTCATACCAAATGTATATCACAGCATGGTTGCCACTTGGTGAAACAATGGTAGCCGCGCCATCCACCACGCTGGGATGATGATTTCCCACAATGTCAGATGATACGAGTTCGTAGCTTTCAGAAAACTCTATCTGTTCCACGAGGTCACCAAAAAGTGAAGCATTTCTGAGCATTTCATTTACCGCTTCTTTGGTAGTGGTTTTCTTAAATGTCAGATTGAGAATGGCCAGCGAACCATTGGGTGTGGGAACCCGCACGGCATTTCCTGTGAGCTTCCCTTTCAGTTCCGGTAGCGCCTTCGCCACCGCTGAGCCTGCTCCCGTTTCGGTAATGACCAGGTTGAGCGCAGCCGCGCGGCCTCTGCGGTATTTCTTATGGATGTTGTCCAGCAAATTCTGATCATTGGTGTAGCTATGTACCGTTTCAATATGGCCGAATTCTATACCGAGATTATCTTCCAGCACCTTGAGCACGGGAACTATCGCATTGGTAGTACAGGATGCCGCACTCACGATCTTTTCCTTATCCGGAACGGAGTCATGATTAATTCCATAAACTACATTAGGCAAGTCTCCTTTTCCGGGTGCGGTCAGAAGTACGCGGTCAGCACCTTTTGCCTGTAAATGGCGGCTCAATCCTTCACGATCGCGAAAAACGCCTGTATTGTCTATAATCAATGCATCATGAATATCATATGCTGTGTAATCCACGTCTTCCGGTTTGTCAGCAGAAATGATCTTTACCGGCTGTCCGTTTATGATCAGGCATTCATTTTCAGCATCTATCGTGATGCTTCCTCTGAAGGGACCATGAATGGAATCATTGCGCAGTAATTCGGCCCGCTTCTCCAGTTGGTCTGTGCCATTGCTTCGTGCCACTATTGCCCGGAGGCGAAGCTGTTTGCCAGTTCCTGTCTGGGAAATTAAGCCTCGGGCGGCCAGCCTGCCAATGCGGCCAAAGCCATAGAGCACTACGTCCTTTGGTGCGAAAGTGCATTTATCATCGCCAAGAAAGTTTTTGAGTTTCTCATTTAAGAATCCATTCATATCCTCATACTTTTCCTGTTCATTCAGCCATTCGTTTCCAAGCCTGCCCAGGTCAAGACGGGAAGGTGCAATATCCATAGCGGCAATGGCCTGCGCCAGGGCCAGCGTAAGGCCTACAGAAAGCTCCCGTTTAATGATGATCTTAGCCCGCATGTGATGATTCAAAATTTCATTCGGACTCGAATCAATAAGCCTTCTGCGAAAAATTACCAGTTCCACCGATCTGTCAAACCAAAGTTCACCTGTAATGCTCAACAGGTCAACGGCCTGCCTTTCCTTTTTGATCCAGTTATTCAGCCCTTGCTCAAACTGATTCTCCACTTCAGGCAATCCATTCTGCGATTTATAATCCATTTGATAAAATATTATTGAATTTAATGCTTAAAAAATGAGGTGCAAAATTATCCTTTTAACCGATTATTTAAAGATCAGAAGGCATCTAAAACCGTTGCTTTCTTACCAGATAAAATAGTTTCCTTGAACCGGCTTTCGGAGAACCGCACTAAAAGCGTGCATTAAATAATTCACTTTCCTTCAATGTCCGCAAGCGAAAAGGTTTCCCTGATCCTGATTCCTTTGTCCGTTTTTTCCACTGTACAACATTCGACTTTCGGATCGTGCTCAAAAAAGAGGATGAAGTTTTTCTCGGCTGCTTCTGTTAATAGATTCGCTTTCTCCTTCATCGTTTCCAAAGGACGAATATCGTATCCCATAACCCATGCAGTTGGAATATGCGCAGCAGAAGGGATGAGGTCTGCTACATATATTATGGTGTGACTTCCAAAGCGGATCACGGGGAGCATCTGGCTGTCAGTGTGTCCATTCACCAGGATAAACGAAAATCCAGGGAAAACCTCATCCGGTTCTTCAAGCAGTTCCAGCCTGCGGGCATCTTGTATGGGTTCCAGGTTTTCTTCCAGGAAGGAGGCTTTTTCACGGGCATTAGGATGCATGGCGTGATACCAATGGCGTTTGTGGCTCCAGTAAGTTGCCTTTGGAAATGTGAGTTCATAGCCGGTATGGTCGTCTTTCCATTTCACAGCGCCTCCCACATGATCAAAATGCAGATGCGTCAGGAAATTATCAGTGATATCCTCCGGTGCAAAGCCTGCCTTTTCCAGGCTTTCGATCAGTTTAGGTCCGTGCGGCTCGTAATAGCTAAAAAATTTATCGCTCTGCTTATTTCCCAGGCCGCTGTCAATCAGCACCCGTTTTTCATCATATTCCACCAGGAGTAGCCGCGTGTCCCAGGTGCAGAGATTATTTTCATCAGGCGGGTTTTTCTTCTCCCATAGTTTTTTTGGAACTACGCCATGCATAGCGCCTCCGTCCAATTTAAAATATCCGGCATGTATTGCGTGTAACTTCATCTTACAATTTTAAACTGTAGACTTCGGAATTACGATTTTTGTTCAATAGAACTCACACCGGGACTGAAATAAAGGCTTTTTGATTTCCTGCGTCTTTTAATATTATTTCATTTGCTCCTTTAAAAGGATTAAAAATGGAAACCCGAGTGCCTTCAGGACAGGGCAGGATGCGACCGGCAAAAACCCTGATATAGATTGATCCTTAACGGTGATTAATTGCTCTCTGGTTGTGGCAACGATTAATTTGTTTATCTTTGCCCCTCATTATAATTTTTTTTTAGTACGATGAAAAACGGAACAGTTAAGTTTTTTAACTCCACAAAGGGGTATGGCTTCATTAAAGATGACGCAACAGACGAAGAAATTTTTGTACACGCTTCAGGTCTTATTGACGAAGTGAAGCAAGGTGACCAAGTGACTTTTGAAACCACGGAAGGACGCAAAGGAACAAACGCCATCAATGTAAGATTGGCATAAGCAACAAAGTTTTTTCCCCGATTACAGCCCCGGTTTCTACATGAAGCCGGGGCTTTTTTATGCAGGTATCCGAGGTTGTCAATGATCATCAAAACCTTGAAAAAAATATGAATGATCATTTAATGGCCATATTCACCTTTTTTATTTTATGAAGGCTGAATTATCTTATAAATTAAACCCATCCGAATCTTTTGCGGTATTCAATAATTATTTTAGGCTGCCTTACTTTGCAACCTTGCTTAGAGGCTTCCTCAAGGCAACAGTTGATGTTACATTTGATATACAGGAAAAACTAAGGTACTGGTGAGTAAAAGACCTTCCCGAAATACCATCCGCTGGATCAGGCGGATCATTTACCTTGCCTTCGCAGCAATTGTCGTTTGGATGACAATATATATTTACAACTATGTTTCAGGAAAAAGCCTGGGTGAAAAGATCTCCCCACAGATTGACTCTCTGGATGTTCACATCAGCCGTGAGGAGCCTGATCTTCTTCGAGGCAACCTGTACCTGAGCATATACAATTTCCTGCCGGTGAATGTATACCTGGACAGCCTTCTGTACATCGTTTCGCTGGAAGATACCTTATATGTGAACAACATGTTGCGCGAGCGGCTAAAGCTTTCGCGCCAGGAACGGCATGGCGGCCAGCTTCCGTTAACAATAAATTATACCCGGCTTGCTGAACAACTTAACAGCAATAAGCAGAAGGCAGCGCTTGAAATGGCTCTGGTGGCGTATCTTGATTTTCCGCTTATCGGGAAAAGAACCATCCGGTGGGACAAAACCAGGCACTTTAAACTGCGAAGTACGCCCAATATTAGCCTCGAATCAGTGGATGCAGAAATGGAAGGCACCGGAGACCGGCAACTGAGGACTACCTTCCGACTGGAGATGGAAAAAGAATTTCCGGAAGGAAGCATGATTGACAGCCTTGCCTATGAAATCAGCATTGACGACCAGCCATACATTACGGGCAAGCGAGTAAAGAATATTTCACTTCATAAAACTGCAGAAGGCGGCATTTTGCTTCCTGCGGTGATTGACGTGATGACCTTGCGGGAGCACATACGTTCAATCCAGGCCAATGACAGCATGTGGATCAACACAAAAGGGTATGCGGCCTTGTATTTCCCGGCCAGCCAGGGATTTCGCATTAATTTCAGCCTGGATCGTGAAATGCTCATACCCAAGCCACCGGAAATCCAGATTACGGAAGTATCTGTGAGTTCTTTTGATATAAATAATTCCACTTTGGTAGTGGAATTAAAAGTAACGAATCAAAATCCATTTGGCCTTACTTTTAAAAAAATGAACTACGAGTTTTTTATAAACCGGAAGTTGATAGCGCTGCACACTCTGGAAAAGGTGCAAAGGGTAGACAGCAATTCGGTTTCTTACCTGCGGATACCGGTAAACCTTAAAGCGTATGAAGCAGGCTGGAAAGCGTTGAACATGCTCATATTTAAATCAGAGCCTAACTATACCCTGAGAGGCCAGTTCGTAATAGAATCAGATATTAAAGAAATTGGAGAAGTTCATCTCAACCTGGTAGGACGCGGCAAGCTGCGCAGCCAGGCCATGAAGTCTGATAGCGCGGTATCCTTCCGCGACCTCCTGCGAGAGATCGGTGAGTAATTCCATATTCCGCCTGCCTTCGTTTTGCGTCAATTCTTCATTTGCCATCTTAGCCTTTGTTGGTATTTCCGGCTAAGCTGATGCTGCCTTTACTTCTCCGCTACATTCTGTAAATCCGTATTCAGGCTTACGGTTGGGATTCCGGTTTTCATGCTAGTAACAGCGAATCTTACAATTGACACGCTCCCATCCATCTTCTTTTCATTGCTTTAGCGGGTACAGATAATTTTGACCCCGGAAAAACAGGAAAGCCTTTGTCCTGTGGTGGACAAAGGGCATTGGAAAATTCTAACAACTAAAGCATTACGCATGAGAGTAGATCAACTATCAAGAAGGGAAAACGGAGACATCTTTTTTCACACATTCAACACTTCGGAGCCGCGAAAGGCAAAGTTGCTTTTGGTAAACGGCAGCAAAGACCTGACGGAAGACTGGGACTGGTACATAGACCTGAAGCTCATTTATCCTAAGGCGCACATCATTTCTGCATCCAGCAATTTCAGCAACAATGAGAACGCCTACAGGCACTACCTGGAGGCAACCGCCATTGAAGCTGACGATGCACAACTGGAAGCATGGGCCATTAATTTGAATCATGGTGCTGATGTTTCAGAAGTCGGAAGAAAACTGGCTGAAAACGTGGATCGAGACCGGCTGCAACATTTAATGGTTTATACCAATGGCAACAGTTCTGTTTGCCGCAGGGTCAAGGAAAGCATCAATGAATACTTCGAGGATAAAACTATTTATACCGGTGGCCTGGCATGGAGCAGCTATAGCGGTGGCAAAGGTTTTATTGGTCTGGACGAAGATATTCGCGAAGGCAATCTGGTGGCCATTGCTTTCTATGGCGAAGAAGGCAAGGGTATCAATCCGGAACTCAATAAACTTATCAACTTTGTAGGGCGGCAACTGCTTCCTCAGCAACAGAACGGGGAGTATCCCCTGATGAGAGCTTCTTAGTCAATGAATGAAGGAGTGAGGAAATGGAGGAGTGAAGCTCCAGATTGTGTTTTAAATTGTTTTAAGATTATTACGTTGTAAATAATGATAAAGGTTTTAGACCTCTCTGCATTTCAGGAACTTTTTGAAGATGAGGCAGATTTCCAGGAAGAGATCCTGACCCTGTTCCTGGAAGAAACGCCAAAGAAACTGGAAAGGATGCAACAGGCTTATGCCTCTGGAGATATGCACACCGTTTCTCAAATTGCGCATTCGCTGAAATCACCATTCTCCACTCTTGGCGGAACAGCCATGATGGAGATGGTGACGAAGCTGGAACACAACAGCGACCTGGAACCTGCCATGCTGCGACAGGTGCTGGATGAGCTTACAAACAGCCTCAGCCAGGGTTATAAGGAAGTGCGTGTCGCCTTACAGCAATTGTCCGCTTAAATTCTTTCATGGATGAGTGACTTCCATTAATTTCGGAATCAAAAAAGGATGAGCGAAACCGTAAATCCGCAAATGCATGAAAGCTGGAGACAGGCACTCAGTGGTGAGTTTAGCCAACCCTACTTTTTACAATTGAAGAACTTTCTGCAAAAGGAAAAGTCTCAGGGTAAAAAGATATTCCCTCCGGGCAAACTCATTTTTTCGGCTTTCAACCATACTCCTTTTGATAAAGTAAAAGTGGTAATACTCGGCCAGGATCCTTATCATGGCCTGAAGCAGGCTAACGGCCTTTGCTTCTCTGTAAGCGATGGCATTACCGCTCCGCCAAGTCTGCTGAACATCTTCAAGGAAATCCGCAATGACTTAGGAATTCCTGTTCCCCACCACGGCAATCTGGAAAAATGGGCCCGGCAGGGAGTCTTGTTACTCAATGCCATCCTCACTGTGCGCGCCCACTTGGCAGGCTCACATCAAAACCGGGGCTGGGAATCTTTCACAGATGCCGTGATCAAAAAAATTTCCGAGGAAAGAGCAGGAGTTGTATTCTTGCTCTGGGGAAAATTTGCCCAATCGAAGAAAGCCTTGATCAATGAAGAAAAACATACAGTTCTCACGGCTCCACACCCCTCTCCATTTTCAGCAGACCGGGGGTTTTTTGGTTGCCGCCACTTTTCCCGTACCAACAAAATTTTAGAAAACCAGGGCTTAGAAGCCATTGACTGGTCACTCTGATTTATTCTTACTATATATGGAGTTATTATTTCTTATAATCTTTGTGGCTTCATGGTGGCCGCTAAACCCAATGATTTTATTAGCTTTCCCCCCTGATTTATTTCCTGGTAAATGAATTTGAAACAAGTAGAAGCATTCATCCTGAAAAAGCTTGAGAATGAGCTATCCCCTAAACTCACCTATCATGGGGTGCATCATACGGTGGATGTATACAATGCCACCCTCATGCTTGCTGAACGGGAAAAAGTGACCGGCAAAGACCTGGATCTTCTCAAAGCTGCTACCTTCCTGCATGATACCGGCTTTTTATTTACATACCGGGACCATGAAAAAGCCGGTTGCGAGTATGCTCAGAAAATTCTGCCTTCACTTGGCTTTGATGAAAATGATCTTGAAACAATCTGCTCTATGATCATGGCGACCAGGCTTCCGCAAAGTCCAAATAACAAGGCTGAAGAGATTCTATGCGATGCAGACCTCGATTATCTGGGCCGCGATGACTTTTGGCCCATTGCCAACTCGCTTTACCAGGAATTCCTGGCTTTTGGTATTATTCAAAATGCGGTGGAGTGGAACAGGTTGCAGGTCAGTTTCCTGGAAAAACATCACTACTTTACGCCTACTGCCAAAAAGCTGCGTGAAAAGATGAAGCAAAAACATCTGAAAGAAGTGAAAGAGCAGCTTGCCATTCTTGAATCTCAGGATTAAACGCAGCCAAAATCTCACCCATTGGCAGCGCAAATTATTTGCTCCAAATCGGTCCCGCGCTAAGGCACCCATATCTTTTTAGATAAGATCCTTCCATCTTCATTTTGAACCTTCAGGATATAAATACCTGAACTGAGCGGATTATTCAGCGAAACTTGCATGACCGGTGCTCCTTTCAAATTTTCCTGTTTCAGAACAAAGCGGCCGGCATGGTCCACCATTTCCACCTTTAGCATCCCTGGAAGGCATTTTTTATTAAATGAAAGCCTCATCGAATTTCTTCCGCGCTGCGCTTCCGCAAATAATTCGCAGTTCCATTCATCGCCTCTCCTGCCCAGCGGATCCTGAATAGCCGCAACTTTTGCATCGCTGTGGCGCGGGCCGGCAAGTGCTGCGGCTGTGGCAACGGTAGCCTTTACCACGTTGGTCATAAAAGTAAAATCAAGAGAATCAATAACATCCGTGGCTGAATGATAATTGGGATTTCTAAAGTTGCCGCCATCTGTAATCATTATCGCTTTGTAGCCGGCATCCCAAAAGCTGGCATGGTCGCTTCTGCGGAAATCAGGAGCGATAGATCCATCACCAGGCAAGACTAAATCAATTACCTTAAGTTGCGGAACAAACTTCTGGGCATTTGTACGAAATGAATCATTCAGCGAACGGGAATTTGAATTGGCTATTGATGCTATGAAATTTCCACGAAAGTTGTCAGCCTGCAGCTCTGCATAGGCATCAGGGAAAAGCACGTTGAATCCGGCAGGTACTGATTGGGAATTGGGCCTCTCATTCTTGTATCCTATCATCTCAAAATTCAGCACACCGAAAATATTTTCCCCAGGTAAAATCCCACCACTTTCAACGTATTTGTCGCTGCCAATTAATCCTTCCTCCTCCAGGTCGAAGGCAATGAATCGGATGCTGCGATCAAAATTGTATTTTGCAAGAATCCTTGCGCATTCAAGCATTCCCGCCACTCCAGAAGCATTGTCATCCGCACCTGGCGAATGCGAAACCCCATCGTAGTGTGCATCAAGAATAATCGTGATCTCCTCATCCAGGATACCTGGAATTTTTCCGGTTATATTCTGGCCTGGCAATCCTGAATCCTCGAAGTGATGTATCCAGGGCAATAGTCCATATCGCGCAAATCTGTTGTACACAGAATCACGGGTAGTTTGCAAAAGCAGCGCGCCTGCCGTCAGGTGCCGGATGCCTTGCATAAATTCCACATTAGAATAAAGTTGAAGGCTGTCTACCTGATCTGCCAATTCCTGTATATCAACGGATTTGCGGTCAGTAGCTTCGAGTAAAACCATATATTCAGAAAAATCTGTAATTGAATCCGGGTATTCCCAAACTATCATTTTGTCCGTCCCGGGCGTTACCGGAAAGCCTATGTGCCCTGAAACATTTTGAGCAGAGATGAAAAAGGTCTTTCCATCATCTAAGGAAATTTTCAGGTTTACCTCAAGCGGATCGGATTCCTGATCCTCCACGTTATAATGAATATTCACAACTTTCTGCTGATGATCAACTGTAGCCGTCAGTTCACTGATGGACGGCACCTGGTTTTGCGCAAATGAACAACTCAGGGCCACCGTACAAAAGCAGATGAGTAAAATTGAGATATACTTCATGTTTTTGGGAATTTTGAATTTTAGCACTAAATAGAATTGTATTCCGGAAAGAAGGATCATTAAGCCTTAATCATATTATTATTTAATAAAACCTTCCAATGCCGGTACGCTCTGAAAAAGACAATATTAAAGTTTAAAGCAAGGAATTAAAAAGAGGTCAATTCTCCCCGACTATTCGCAAGTGCTCGCAGCGGCAAGGTCTCAATTGCCTGTTCGAGTACTTTATTAAAATCCAAAAGTAAAAAATTCCCGCAATGTCATTCTTACTATTTGTATAGAGAGAGCAAATTTTTCGTGCATCCTGATCACCGTAGCAACGGATTTATGGGAATTACCATAATTCATTTTGATGATAGATTTCAGGGTAATTTGAAGGAGGAAGCCTATGCCGCAGGAATAAGTGAGTTCCCCCGCCTTCATCCCTATCATTTACTTTTGCATCCCTTAAAAAAGTTGAAAGATGAAAAACAAAGATCTTGTGGCTAAGTCCGAAAACCCTGTTCAAAAGCTGGAGGAACTACGCGAGAAAGCCAGGCTTGGCGGTGGCAAAGAGCGCATTAAAGCCCAGCATAACAAAGGAAAGCTCACAGCCCGCGAACGGGTTCATTTCCTGTTGGACGAAGGTTCATTCCAGGAGATTGGCGCAATGGTAATGCACCGGGCAAAGGACTTTGGTATGGAGGAGCAGAAAGTACTTGGCGATGGTGTAGTGACAGGCTACGGCAAAATTCATGGCCGCCTGGTCTATGTCTTTTCTCAGGACTTTACAGTATTTGGCGGCTCACTTTCTGAGACGCATGCGGAGAAGATCTGCAAGATCATGGACCTGGCGATGAAGAATGGTGCCCCCGTCATTGGCCTGAATGATTCCGGGGGTGCGCGCATACAGGAAGGCGTGGTTTCACTTGCCGGGTACGCTGACATCTTTTTCCGGAATACACGTGCTTCAGGCGTGGTGCCGCAAATTTCAGCCATTATGGGTCCTTGCGCAGGCGGAGCGGTATATTCTCCCGCCATCACAGATTTTATTCTCATGGTGGAAAAAACAAGCTACATGTTCGTAACGGGACCTAATGTCGTAAAAACCGTTACGCATGAGCAGGTGAGTTCCGAAGAACTGGGGGGTGCAATGGCCCACGCATCCAAAAGCGGTGTAACGCATTTTGCCTGTAAAAACGAGCTGGAATGCCTGGAAAACATCCGCAGGCTCCTAGGCTATATGCCCCAAAATTGTGAGGGCGATGCGCCATCACTCCCTTACGAAGAGCAGGGCGAAGAAAAACGACCTGAGTTGAACGACATTATTCCTAACAATCCTAATCAGCCTTACGATATACGCGATGTGATAAATGGCAGCATTGACAAGGATTCGTTTATGGAAGTGCATGAAAATTATGCAGAAAATATTGTGGTAGGTTTTGCCCGTATGGGAGGCAGAAGCATCGGGATAGTGGCCAATCAGCCGGCTTTTCTTGCGGGCGTGCTGGACAATGATTCTTCCATTAAGGGAGCGCGGTTTGTGCGCTTCTGCGATTGCTTCAACATTCCTTTGCTAGTATTCGAGGATGTACCGGGTTTCCTGCCTGGTACAGATCAGGAGTGGAATGGAATTATAAAGAATGGTGCGAAGTTGCTCTATGCATTTTCTGAAGCCACCGTTCCCCGCATTACCGTGATTACCCGCAAAGCTTATGGCGGAGCTTATGACGTGATGAACAGCAAGCACATCGGGGCCGACCTGAACTTTGCCTGGCCCACAGCCGAGATTGCCGTAATGGGCCCCAAAGGCGCAGCGGAAATAATCTTTAAGCGCGAAATCGCTGCGGCTGAAGATCCGGAAACCCGCCTACAGGAAAAGGTAGACGAGTATACGCTGATGTTCGCCAATCCGTACAAAGCGGCTGAACGCGGATTTATTGATGAGGTTATTAAACCGGAGGAAACGCGCATCCGCCTTATCCGTGGTTTTGAGATGCTGGAAAACAAGGTGGATAACCTGCCGCGGAAGAAGCATGGGAATATTCCGTTGTGAGTTGTACGTAAAAGAGTTCAACGTTCAGCGGTGGGTACGCATCACCTTATCGCTAAGTTGGATCAGGTGAGTGCAAAATCCCATGAGAATATGGAAATTTGAAAGTGTTGAAAGTAACAAAAGTGTGATTTTATCACACATATATGAGTTGTGGGAATACGGGAAAACTGCCGGAAATTCGTAAATTTGACTTAAATAACCGAGAATATGAAGACTGTAAACATTCAGATATCCGATCTTGAATTTGATCAACTTGGCCTCAAAAAAAGCAACTTGTCTTTTTCTGAGTTCATTGAGATTGTAGGAAAGCATATCACTAAGCAGACTTTGGAAAAAAGCATTCGACTTTCCGAAAAGTATGGACTTTCAAATATGACAATGAATCAAATAAACGATGAAATCAAGGCTTTAAGGGATGCAAAAACTGATTCTTGACACTAACGTTGTCATTTCATCACTAATTCAGAAGAACTTTCCCTATTTGATTCTTGAGTACTGCTTTGACGGAAAAGCCATTATTTGTCTTTCAAATCCAATTCTACAGGAATACTTTGAAGTTGTTAGAAGACCAAAATTCGCTCGTTTCCCCGATTTCTTGAGTAATGCGGAGTTTTTATTAACCAGACTCCAAGAATATTCCGAATTCTATGACCCATCAGACAAAATTGACTTAATTGCTGATGAGCCAGACAATCGACTTTTAGAATTGGCAAGACAAAGCAAAGCAAATTTTATTGTGACTGGGAATACCAACGACTTTAAAATGAGCTCTTTTGAAACGACCAAAATTGTTTCTCCGAGGGAATTTTGGACCGAACATAAGAAATAAAAAAAGTACCTTTTCAATATCTTTGAACAGGGTCATAACCTGTTCCCTAACGAATACATCCATCCAATAGACCGTGGCAAAGCTTATGACGTGAAGTCCTTCTTTGTTGTGAAAATTGTATTTTCTGCTCATTCCGTTTAATTTTGCTAAAGATAATTTACTCTGTTTAAACTGATCAGGTCAAATATTCCATTGTAGATATAATATACTGGTTATTGTAAAATCAAAATAAGCTGTGAGGAGATTTCTCAGGACTTTTATTTGTTATACTGATCAATTAGCCAACTGCCGGACACGGGATTTTCACCCTCTGGAAATTTAGGTATCTTCCATACCTTTGCCAGTAAACACAGTACCTAAGAAAACATGAGGCGAACATTGGTTTCCACAAGGTTCGTTCTTTGTTGCTACCTTTGTCGCAGGCGGGCAGGAAAATGCTTCGAAAGCCCCGCGTTTCTTGGCTGCGGAAAGTTGTGGCTGATTTGAAAAATAATGAAACTAAAACAGAAATACTATTTATCGAAAAAGTCATTCGAATTGACAGACCGAAAAGTGTTGATAAAGGAAAATTCAGCTTTTGATGATCAGGAATGGGAAGCTCGATATAATGAACTCGGACTTGATTTGGTAAAAATTAAATCACGAGAAGGTATTGGAAATGCTGTTCTATTCGGTGGACTTTTAATAGTTACTTCCTTTATGACCTTTAAAGCGTTTACTGACGGGACAGATTATAAACTCGCTTTTTTATTCTTATTCTTCTGTTTTATGTGGGGGACATTTTTTTGGTGGAGTATCCAAAAATACTTTGCTGCTCATTTTGTTCTACGTGGCGGACAAAAAGCCTTGACCTTCTTCATTAATAGCCCCAATGAAGAGACTGTTATGAAATTCATTAACCAAATAAGAGAAAGAACAAAATCAAGACTCAAGGAAGAACTTACACATTTTGACCCTGATTTAAGCTATGAAGACCAACTAAGTAATTTGAAATATTTAAAGAACATAGACGTAATCGACCAAACCGAATTTGAAAG
Organism: Bacteroidia bacterium; assembly: GCA_040880525.1. Taxonomy (NCBI): domain Bacteria; kingdom Pseudomonadati; phylum Bacteroidota; class Bacteroidia; species Bacteroidia bacterium. The sequence continues at coordinate 76,645 of JBBDIG010000037.1, read as the reverse complement.
AATAAGAGAAGACTTGAGAGAACGACATTTGATTAAATAAAAAATTAGCCACAATATGAGTAGCCTCGCTGGTGCGAATTTAGCGACAACGTAACTCATACCAAGCAGACAACGCATACTTTAAATGTAAACCGTTAAAACGGTTATGTTCTATTTTATCCCATTTTTCCCGGTTGAAACCGGAGGCTATGGAGCAAGTACCGCCAACCTTCCCGTTGGTGTATCTGATTACTTCCATAATTCGCCAGTCGGAATATTGAAGTCCATTAAAACCCATAATCCGGATAATTTTCGGTAAACTCATCCTCCCGGAAAGGCGGGTTCACTTTTACATTGTGATACCGGTATTCTTCATAAAGACCCTTGTCATCATAAACCCGCAGAAGTACCGGGAGTCGGCTCTGTTTATTTATGAAAATTTCCATCTTCCGGGCATAATCCACCGGGATGGTGATCTCCATTCCTGGTTCACCATCATCAAAATCATAGAGGTCAGCATTAGCTTCCAGTATCTGGTATTCACCGATGTGAAATTTGCGGGCTATATCCTTCAGGCTTTCTCCGGGCTGTATGGTGTATTTCCGGTATCCGAAATTAGGATTGTCGAATAATATACGGTGGCAGGCCACTCCGTCCACTTCTGCTTCTCCCTTATATACTACAAGTCGCGGTAGATCATCCTCGTATTTTTTCATCAGGTTTTCAAGGATAGCGATAAAATATCCGAAGCCTGATTGAAATATCGTGTGGTGCTGATCCTTCCTCATCTGTCCGCCCAGCGGATCGAGGCTCACGTTGATCCAGGGAAAGCCATTCGGATTGATGAGCGCCTTACCGTTATTCTTTCCCGTTACGTACAGCACTTCGAGACCCTCTTCCGGACTTTGCTGGCGGATATAAACCTTCAGCGGCTCTGATTGCATTTTGGTGGTGGAGACCTGCGAAACCATTTTACCATCAATTCGCTCTTTTTTAGCCATTGTATATTGCAAGGTCTCCACTTTATGCGCTGCCGTAAACATATTCCTCACAATGGATATCGCATTCTGTGCCGCCAGTTCCTGATCTGCAATCAATATAAGCAGGAATGAAACAATGATCCTCAGTATAAGCATATTATTTAATAATTCTGATAGTTAATATTAAGACAACCGAAACCTTTGCTTCCCTCAAAGAATTTGCGAAATTGCTCCGAAAAATAAATTGCCATGTCATACTTCAGCAAAGATTTTATCGCTTTTTTCCTCGAACTGGAAAAGAACAATCACAAAGCCTGGTTTGATGAAAACCGGAAACGATATGAGACCTCAGTCAAAAAACCTTTCCAAAGCTTTGTTCAGGAAATGATAAAGCGAATCCAGGCCGTGGACCCCGAAATTCAACTGGAGCCAAAGAACGCAATTTTCCGCATCAACCGCGACATCCGGTTTTCGCAGGATAAGTCACTCTATAAAACGCACATGGCTGCTATCATTTCCCCGCAAGGCCGAAAGGATCATCAACACCCCGGTCTTTATTTTCAGTTTGGGGGTGAAAAAGCATGGATAGGCGGAGGTGCCTACCAATTGGAAAAAGACACGCTGCAAAAATTACGGGAACATATAGCTACCCATCCCGGAAAACTGGAAAAGCTTTCAAACCAAAAGGAGTTCAAAGCAAAATTTGGAGAACTGAAAGGCGAGAAAAACAAGGTGCTGCCAAAGGAATTTAAAGATGCCGCACAGGAACAACCGCTGCTTTTCAATAAACAGTTTTACTACATGGTGGAAACGGATGCTGATATTATCCTCAAGCCGAACCTTCCGGAAATTATGATGGATTATTACATGACCGCGAAACCTGTGAATGATTATTTAAAAGAGGCAATGGGGATTGTTTAAATGCTTAGACATAAAGGCACTGAGAACACTAGGGGTCACAAAGTTTTTTATTTTTAGACACAAAGACTCCAAGCACTCGAAGGGGCACTAAGTTTTTTATATTTGACCTTTAGGTGCTAAGAGCACGAAGAATCACAAAGTGTTTATTTAATTCACAATTCATCACTCATAATTAAATTGTACCCATTAATAATTTTTTCTAAGGAATATTCATTTTGAATTTTTACCAGGTTATTTTTAATATATTTTTTAAATATACGGTCATCCTTTTTTAGGATTAGTTGGGCAACTTCATTTGGGGTTTGGAAATATTGCGCGTCATTTCCTAAAACTGCGCGGTTAAAGGGATTATCGTGAGCTACGATGGAGGCTGATGAAGCCATTGCCTCAAGGAGCGAAGGGTTGGTGCCGCCCACGCTATGGCCGTGGAAATAGAGCCGGCTGTAGTAGCGAAGATTATTCAGCAACTGCTGATCGTAAATGCCGCCTACAAACCTGATCCGGCTTTCAGAAAACCGCTTCCGGAGAAACTTACCATATTTCCGGTCTGTGCCGCCTATCACTAAAAATGGGTGTGAAATATTCGCTTTTAAATATCCTTGTAAAATCATCTCAATATGGTTTTCCGGCTCCAGGCGGGCAATGAGCATATCATAATGATATGGACGCAAATTCAGCAGTTCCAGCATTTGCGGATCAGGATCTTCAAATACGGTGGCGGAATAAGGGATGGTTACCACCTGCCGGCTATATTTTTCCTGAAGATATTTTGCAATGGCACTGGAATCGGCAACCACTACATCACTGCTATTTACTGCCCATTTCTCCGCAAGTTTCAGGAAGCGTTTTACCGCTTGTCCGTATTTGGCCCGCTTCCATTCCAAGCCGTCCATGTTTGTGATGATCAGCGGCTTTTCAGGGTAAAATCTCCTCCAGGCGGAGCTGCTTGTGTAGCCCAGAAAGAGCAGCGCATCAAAATCCCGGTGGCGGCTATCGCGAATACAATTCAGATCGTAAATAAACTGCCCGGCCGTTCCCAGCCAAATTTCAGGATCGTAACAATGAATAATGTTTACACGGCCCAGCTTAGCTTCGTGGTAAGGATGCTGATGCGGAGAATAAACCCAAACCTGGTGTCCGCGCTCCGCAAGCCCGGCAGAGAGATATTCGGCAAACTGCTCGAAGCCGCCATAGCGGTTTGGAATGCCGCGGCTGCCAAGAATTCCAATCTTCATGACAAAGTAGTTTTATAAGCCTCCAGCGTAGCTTCGGCTGCTTTTTTCCAGGTATACCGTGCAAAAATCATATCGCGCAATCCGGGGCTCGCTTGCCGGGAATGCGCATCCAGCACGGCTTGCCGGATACTTTCCACACTTTCAGGTTCGCAGTAGGTTGCCAAATCTCCAAAATATTCAAATGCATCACCTTTGCGGGTGATCACTATATTGCAACCCATTGCCGCTGCTTCGAGCGAAGAAAGCCCGGTGGTCTCAAACCAGCTTGGCAGTACGTGTACTTTAGCCTGGCGGTAACATTTCACCAACTCCTCCTGCGCCAGAAAATTAACAAATCTGATATTGCCGCCTGCCTGCCTTCTGCATTGTTCGTAATAGGATTTACCGTTCAAGGTAGGTTTACCAATAATCGTCAGCGGTAAATCCGTTTTATTCATTGCGCGGATCAGGTTCAGTTGATTTTTAAGTCCGTGAATTTGCCCTACGCATATTACGCCATTCCGCTTCTTTTCAGGTGTGTTTTGTTCTTTAAATATTTCAGTATCAATTCCATTTGGAATTACATTATATTTATTTCTAATATTATAATGATTAAATAAACGCATAATTTCACTTTCTGAATTTGGTAAAAGAAATGATGAATTTTTTATTAAATAACGAATTGATTTTTTATGACCCCAAAGCAGGTAATCGCGGCTGCGGATCATTTCCTTGTTAACAGCCATTCGGGCTATGGCTTTAAGATATTCGAGAAAATCATTGCTTACAAGGCGAGCTAATGATCCGGCAATTCCTTTTCGTGCTTTTTTATCAAATTCAGAATAATCCACAAAAATGGGCGAGATGACAAACGGAAGTTTTGATTTTTCAATATGAGGAAGAATGTCTGCCGGCCGTATGATATTGAAAAAGTGGATCAGTTGATATTCGGAATAATCAATGCTTTCGCTGGTCAATTTCAGATCAACCTCAACTCCTGCATGCCGCAGATAGCGCGCTGTAGCCCGCGCCTGGATGGTGTCGCCTCCCTGCACGTCAAAAGCTGTGGCACGAATAAGCATCAGTACATTCATAGTGCTTCCATTTCCTTAGCGGGCCGGTCGAACTGCGGAAAGCAACTGCAAAACGCCAGTGCCCAGATAGTATATTCAGCCACATTCGTGAGAAAGCTTCCGGTAAATTGATACACGAAAATTGTGAAAAACAACAATGTCCGGAAGTAATTATTAAACACCCGTGTTTTTATAAATAAATAAATTTCAAGGATCAATCTGCCTGCTGCACCCAGGATACCAAAAGTTGCGATGGTTTCGGCAAAAGCATTCGGAATTCGCACCACCGGAATATCCCCAATATGGTAATTGTAATAGTTTCGTATCACCTCTTCTCCGAAGATTTTGATTTGGCCAATGCCAATCCCAAACCAGATATTTTTTTCGGTGGCGAAACGTGTAGCGAAAAAGTAAGCTTCCGTCAGTCGGCCTTTAGCAGAAAGATCTTTGCCCTCCAAAATATTTATAAGCCGCTGAAACAGCACGTTCTCCGGAAGAAAAACGAGCAGAAAGAGGAATGAAATGATCATAAGGATCGCGACCGCGGTAATCAGGTTTGCTACGCTGCGTTTCAGCAGCAATTGTCTGCGGTTCATCAGAAGCAAAATGGCGGTGGCTATTATCAGGCAACTGAGAATGCCGAGCGAAAATGACAGTATGAGTGGCAATCCGGCCATAAGCAGGATGAGCCACCGCGGATTTTGTGTTTTTCCCAAAACTAGCTTTAATCCGAAGAAACCCACAAGCGGAACCAGCAACGTGGAATAATATGAAGCCTCGTAAGTAAACAGGCTAAGCCTGGGAAACTCCCTGAAGTTCCCGGTGAGATTGGTTCGAAACCACATCCACTCTGAAACCGGAGTAAATATCAGGATCAGCGCAATGAGGGTGAGCACAAAATTTAAAATCAGGATCCTGAAGAAAATATATTCAAGCCTGTCATACCACTTAAAAAAAGTATGGGCGGCCCTGACGTATATAAAAACTGAAAACAACAGTATGGTTGAAATAAGATAGCTATTCCCGTCAACTCCTCCTGCAAAATGAATGATGGCAAAAGGAGCAAGCAACAATAGAAAATTGCGCAACATATTTCGTTGTCCATGCCGGGCAGCCCAAACATAGAGGAAGGGCGCTAACAGCGTGGTGTATAACAATCCTTCCGGTAGCCCCAACGAATTGAAGAAAAAGCAGAGCACCGCAAAGAGCAGGTATTTATTTACGGTGAGCGAGTAAGCGGTCTGCATTGGGTTTTCGGCCAGTGATGAAATGGAATGTCGAAAGTAAGATAGCCCGCGCATTTTTCAGCTTTCCTCCTGCCAGGCGCTTAATGATGCGGCCGCAATTAGCCGCCATTGCCAGCGGAAGCGCCCACGGATAAAATCTGTGCAGAAAACGAAGTCCATTGTATGAATAAAAATAATCGGCTAAATATCCTTTGCCAATGGTGGTGCTGCCTTTGTCGTAGCAAATAGCCTTATGGCAAACCTGCAAGCGGTATTGCTGCAGCCGCGCCTGGTAGCACCACTCGGTATCTTCCCAATAAATAAAATAATCTTCGGGGAATAAACCCACTTCAGCGAAGGCAGCGGTGGCGGCAAAAAGACATCCGCCAGAAATAGCGAAAAGCTCATTTTCCTGCGCCTCGTTACGGATAAAGCGAATGGTGCCGGACCAGGCATTTAAGCGATAACCGCCCAGATAAAGCAGTGCGGCTGGGGTTGTTGCGGAATATACCTTGCAACCAAAAATCACCTTTCCGGTGGATCTTTCTGCGCAGGCCATCAGTGCTGCCAGCGTTTCCGGCTCCACCATTATGTCAGGATTGAGCAACCAGGCGTAACCCTTTTCACTGGAGATCTTTGGCAGCACGAGATTAACGGCTGCACCATATCCGCGATTCGAGGTGTTGACGATATTCAGCGTTTCCCATTCGTGGACCGGAGAATCGTTAAATTCAGTATTTGTAAAAATGCGGGCGCTGGGCAAAGCGTCCGCAACGGGCCGGTTTTCGCCATTATTTATTATTACAATCCTGAATTTATTAAAATGAGAATTTAACAAAGACTGAACGCACGATGCAGTGTCGTGCCAATTATTATGATTTACGATCAGGATATAGACCACAGGAATGGAGGCTGTAAAAAGTGCAAGTTTATACTGATCCGGAAAGGCTGAGCTTTAGCGGGTCGCCTTGGAATTCTGTATTCGCGGCAAATATTCAAATTTGCAAATTCAAAACTAAACACTAATCACTATTTTGCGGCCTATGGAACCGAATGAAGATTTACAGCGAAAAAGAAACGGTATGCGATCAGATGAAGAACTTGACCTGGGGCCGGTTATTAACTGGTTATCAAGGCAGTTGAAAAAGATGGGAGCGGGACTGGCCATTTTCTTCACCGGCATTGCCCGTTTCTTTTGGGTATTGATCCTGGCGGCAGGAGTTGGATTGGGAGCGGGCTGGCTGTTTCATCATTTCAGCCCGCCTGTATATTATTCTGATATGACGCTCTCGTCCTCTCATCTTTCCCGTGGCTACTATGAGGACTTTCTTCAAAACCTGGAGATATACCTGTTGGATGAAAATTTTGAAGGGCTGGCCAGGACGCTTGATATCCCGGCAACAGGTGCTGAGGGAATAAATAAAATCAAGCTGCTGGAAAGCAGACCCTCGAAAGACTCAACGATTATGGGAACCCTGCTGCGAATCCTGGTTGTGGCAAACGATCCGGCTGTATATGAATATCTGGGACCCAAATTGATGCAATACCTGGCAGGCAATACATTCGCGGTCAAGGTTCACGAAGTGCAGACCAGAAGGCTTAAGACTTCTATAGATGCGCTGGAAAACGAAATCATCCAACTGGACAGCCTGAAGCGGGTAGTCGAAAAAAGTATGCTGTCAGAAAGAATATCTCCCGGTTTGCTGTTTATGGAATCGCCCGATCCTATTCAGGTTTATGAAGAGCGAAACAAGCTTTTCCAAATGCAAAAGGATCAGGAAGCCAAGCTCCTGCTTTCCAGGAATCTGACCATGCTGGATGATTTTACACCCCGCACCGAACCTTCCGAACCGGTTCTCTCTGATTTTCTGAAAATCTTTGGGCTGGCTGCAATTGGCGCAGGCCTGGTAATAACCACCATTATGCAAGCCAGACTAAAAAAGGTATAACCTACCTGTTTATGATCAGCTTCTTCCGGGCAAAGTCACCTTTGGCGCTGATGGTTTCCACGAAGTAAATCCCATTCTTAAAGTGCTGCGTACCGATCCAGGTTTCGCTCTGGCCATTTGCTTCAAAGCTGTCCGAAAGGATCCTTCTGCCGGAGACATCATAAAGATTCACGGTATGCGCACCCGCACCAGTGGCTCTCACCCGGAAATGGTCGTTTGCCGGATTAGGATAAATTTCAAAGGAAAAGTTATCCTCGCGTTCTTCCACTGAGGAAGGCTGATCAATCAGAACGTTGTCAATATTTATGGCGCCACCAATTGCTGAGATATAAGAAAACCGGATAATCGCATCCGTCTCGCTGCTATATGCACTTAGATCTATCTTTTCAGTTCTCCATTCATCCTCTTCGGGATCCAGAAAAACTGAGGGCAGCGAAAGTGGATTGAGGATCGCTTCATCAAAGGTTTTCAATTCTTCGCCCCCTTTTTTATAGAGAACGGTATAAGTTGTACCACAATCCGTGGAGATGGCAATTTCAAGCGTGTCAGCAAACGTGGTATCTTCAGGAAAGTATGGCGGTGTATATTTATGGTAGTTATATGCCATGTCGAAACTCAGCTCAGGACTGCCGGTAGTGCTCAGGTCTAAAACGGGCGACATAATCTCTTCTCTGATTCCATACGTATTGAAAAGCAAGATGGTATTAAATGCCGCTATCGAATTCTGGCCATCTCTGCTCACGCCATCATCTACATACCATAAAAAGATGCTGCCGGTCTGGTTTTGAACCCAACCTGCAGGCGGCATTGCAATGCTTTCAAATCCCTCAGAGAGTGGCAAAGCCATGCCTGTTCCGGCTATTATAAAATCTTCCGAGTGTGTATTTCTGGTGGAAATAGTATCCGGTTGGCCGGAGTTAAGGCTAGTTATTTCCACCTCAAGCGTATGCGAACCTGCTGAAGGGTTCAGGCCCGGCAACGGTATCCAGGCATTCTCGTACGAACCCAGGTTTCCGCTCCATGTGTGGCTCTGGCTGGAGCCATTTACTTCGTATTCCAATTCTACTTCTGTTATATCCTGGCTTCCGGTATTTCTGATCAGGACTTGCGTGTTCACAGGAGAGCCGCAGGTTCTTTGTGGGGCATCAATTTTAATGATCTCCGCATCATAGGGCGCGGTTGCAGGATCTTCAAAAAACGGAATGGCGCCTTCCAGATGGCTGAAAGCTGCAACAGAGTGCCCAAGCCCGGGAACCGCTGCATGATATACTTTTCCGTTATTTTTTACCATCTCTTCGAATATTCGCTCAATTGACCAGAGGTAAAAAAAGTCTTCAGCACCATTCGTAATATGTACGGGAATCTGGGAGGCATTTGCGTAGTTATATTCAATTCCTGCCTGTGGATCGTTTTCGGCATCCAGAATACCTTGTATGGCGGGCGTATTGAGCAGCAGACCAAAAAATTCTCCGGGATTATCCAGTCCATATTTCAGGGCGCTTCTGCCACCCAGCGAAAATCCCTGAAGGATGACCCTGTCTGTGTCAATATGGTAGCGCTGCATGGTATAGCTTATTGCTTCACCGATTATTTCTTCATCATTTTCCGGTTCATAGAAATCTTTTCCCTGATCATTTCCTCCGTCAGGAAATACGAAAATGGTTTGCGGAAAATGGTTTCGCCAGTTCAGCGAGGTTATGAGTGCATTTCTATAATTCGTGCTATTATCTCCCAGGCCATGAAGCCCTACCATAAGTTGGTATTTCTTAGTAGAATCATAATCCTGGGGAACAAAATATGAAAGGGTCCGTGGTGAAGACATAAAGGTTATCGACTTTTCAAAAAGTCCTTTGTCCTGTGCCTGGAGTGGCTCTGTGCCGAATACGCACAGCAGAAAACTAAATGCGATAATAAAGAAGTTGCGATTATCCATGGGTTGTGTTTTTAAATACATAAAATTTTTCTTCAAATTTAAAATGTAAAATAAAATTACAAATAGTTTTTTCGGGAAATAGCCAGAAATAACTGCGTAAACTCAAGAGCTAAAGGCAAGAAACCCCATAAAATATTCTTTGTGAAACTGAATGGCCTAAAGTGGCATTCATCTTTGGCCTTCATACTTCAGTTCGAAGGACTTCCAGCGGAGGCTTATTGAGAACGTTCCGGCTGTTCAGGAGGCCCAGTGCTACGGTGATGGCGGTAATAATGAAATAGATGAAAAGTGCGGGAAGCAGGTCTGGAATAAACGCCATTTCAAAGCTAAAAACCGCAAGCGCCCATGTCGCAAGCAATGACAGTAATATTCCTGTAATACAGGCAATACTGCTCAGGAGAAAATATTCCATGGCATTAATGAGCAGGATTTGCCTGCGACTGGCCCCCAGGGTTCGCAGCAATACGCTCTCGCGGATGCGCTGGAACTTGCTGATAATGATAGAGCTGATGAGCACCAGGATTCCGGTAAAAATGCTGAACATTGCCATGAACCGGATCACAAATGAGATCTTACCCAGAATATCATCCAGCGTTTCCTTTATAAGGGTAATATCAATGACTGAGATCGTAGGAAATTCATTTACCATAGCGCTTTGAAAAACGGCCGCAACGCTGTCAGTGGGAGTGCGGGTCATAATGACCTCAAACCGGGGAGCATCTTCCAGCACTCCTTCCGGGAAAATAACCACGAAGTTGGTCTGAATACGATTCCACTCAATTTCGCGCAAACCGCTGATGTAGGTGTGCATCAATGTTCCCTGCACATTGAAAAGCAACTCATCTCCGATACCTGAATGCATCCGTTCTGCAAATCCTTCTTCTAAGGAAATCGGTATCCTGTTCTGTGCATCTTTTTCTGCCGGCCATTCCCCTGCCACCAGTTCTTCCGAATCGGTGAGATGGTCGCGATAGGTAACGCGATACTCCCGGTCAAATACTCCGCTTGAAATATCGGAGGTGGTGTCGCTGGCATATTCCTGCTTGTCTTTTCCTTTAAGTTCTACGAGGCGCATAGTGACAATGGGAACCTGTTGCAGCACCGGCAAGTCATACGCCTCCACCAGCTTTTTCACGGATTCGGCCTGGTGGGGCTGAATATCGAAAAGCACCATGTTGGGCTGTGCGCCACTGGTGGACATTTTCACCTGGTCAAGCAACAGGTTTTGCGTAAAGAACAGCGTAGAAAGGAGCATCGTACCCATTCCGATAGTCACGGTCAGCATTAACGTCTGGTTATTGGGGCGATACAGGTTTGCGAGTCCCTGCCTTGCGACATAGCTCCATCCCACTGGAAAAAATCTGCGTGTGATCCACATGATGAGCATTCCTGTTCCGGCAAGCAATAAAAAAACAAGGGCAAGAGAGCCGGAAAAGACAAGGGCCTCCATCCAGTTCTGAGCCTGGCTCCAGGCAAACCCGGCAACAAAAAGTGCCACCAGCAGGTAACCCAGCCATCGCCAGGGATCGCGGTCGCTTTTAGGAGATTCAACCGAGGAGCGCAAAGTGTGCAGCGGAGAAATCCTGCGGATGCGCAGCAAAGGCAGTAGCGCAAAAAGTACCGAAATCCCAACGCCCGTGGCCACTCCGCTAAAAATAGCGCTCCACGAGATGCTGAGGCTGATCTCTATCGGCACAAAATCCTGAAGCACCTGGGGCAGCACAGTCTGCATAAGGCTGCCAAGCACAGCACCTGCCACCGACCCCATAAATCCCATGATGATGATTTGAAGCAGGAAAATGAGAAAAGCCATCGTACCGCTTGCGCCCAGGCAGCGAATTATAGCTACGGTTTCAATCTTCTCTTTTATGTATACATGGACCGCACTTGCCACGCCCACGCAGCCCAGCAGCAGTGCAATAAAGGCCACCAGGTTGAGGAACCGGCTCAGGTTTTCAAATGTGCGGCTGATGGATCGCTTGCGGTCTTCTACCGTTACAAAATCCAGATCGGTATCTTTCAATGCTTCCTGCATCTGTTCCTTCAGTTTTTCTGCATCTACCTGTTCCGGCAGCTTATAGTAATATTCATAGCGGATGCGGCTGCCCACCTGCACCAATCCGGTTTTTTGCAGGTACTGCATAGGAATGTAGACTGAAGGCGCCACAGCCAAACTGAACCCGGTCTGCCCCGGCACCTGAAGCAAAGCGCCCTCTATAATAAAGTATGATTCCCCAACCTGCACCGTATCGCCAATTTTGGCATCGAATTGCAGCATCAGGGTCTCATCCACGAGTGCCCCCCTTTTATTCCTGAAGGACATCCCGGCTGAAGGTGGTGCAGTTTCCAGCGCACCATAAAAGGGAAAATTCCCTTCCAGCGCCCTTACCTGTACCAGCCGTGAACTGCCCCCTTTTGGGAAAAGCACCATTGAAGGAAAACTGTATTCTCTTGCGCGCTCTCCGGGGATGGAATCAATTTGCCTGAAGATAGAGTCAGAAAGGGCCCGGTTGGTATGCACCTCGAAATCTGCACCCAGGAGTTCTTTTGCTTGTAAGTCAATATCGGATTGAAGGTTTTGGCTGAAGGAGTTGATAGCCACTAAAGCAGCTATCCCCAACACAATAGAAGAAATAAACAGCAACAAGCGGCCGCGATTCTTCTGGCTGTCGCGCCAGGCCATTTTCCAAAGCCACAAAAATTTATACATATAAATTGGATTCGGGGAAAAATTGCACGCGATAGGTCAATGAAAAATAAATGAGCCTGGTAATAACACCGGACATCTTATGCCAAACTTTCATGTTTAATTAAGATTCATTTAACAACATTTTAATATTTTGACTAAGCAACAGCGATAATTGGCGGTGGTTGTTCCTTTTATAATTTTGGCTGCTAAATTCAGAAAATGTATATTGATACGCATACCCACCTTTTTCTTGAGCAGTTTGAAGAGGACATTAAGGAAACGATGGATCGGGCAAAGGCAGAAGGTGTTTTGAAATGCTTTTTACCCAATATTGACGCCAGCACCATTTCTCCGCTAAAGGCACTGGCTGCACAATTTCCGGAACAATGCTTTCCCATGATGGGACTTCATCCATGCTCTGTAAAGGAAGACTGGAAGCAACAAATGCAGACGATTGAAAATGAACTGAGGAAAGGAAAATATTATGCGGTGGGCGAGGCAGGACTGGATTATTACTGGGATACGTCATTTAAGGCAGCACAACAGGAGGCGTTGCGCTATCAGGTAAGCCTTGCCCTCGAACTGGACTTACCCATCGTGCTGCACACCCGCGACAGCTTTGACGATAACCTTCGCATTATGCAGGAAATGCAGGATGGACGGCTCAGGGGCGTTTTCCATTGCTTTACAGGAAGTCCTGAAGAAGCTGTACAGGTTATTGATCTCGGCTTCTATCTGGGGATTGGAGGCGTTGTTACGTTTAAGAACAGTGGTTTGGACAAAACGCTGGAGCAAGTACCCTTGCAATCTCTTGTACTCGAAACCGATTCGCCTTATTTGGCACCGGTGCCTTTCAGGGGAAAAAGAAATGAGAGCAGCTACATTCCTTACATTGCCAGAAAGCTGGCGGAAATAAAAGACATGCCGGTAGAAACAATTGCCAGCGAAACCAGCCGGAATTCCATGAAACTTTTTAGCATAAAGAATGGCGGGAATTAAGCCAGGCAAAGGTTTGCAGAGGGCTATTTAATATATGAACCTTTAGGCTGGTATGTAAAAATGTGTAACTTGCGCAGCCGAAAAAAGGCTAAAAATTTTAGAAGAAAAAATGGCAATACCAGCATATTTATATGACTTTTGCCGCGATGTCTGAAAGAAAGTATGCTTGCGTTACAACAGGCCACCTGTTCTTATCTGAACAAAGGAGGTCGAAAGACGTAATTAGAACTTTCAAGGCAGAGAATTTAATGATCAACAAGCAATTACGGAGAGATGGCCGAGTGGTTTAAGGCGCACGCCTGGAAAGTGTGTATACCTCTAAAGGGTATCGCGGGTTCGAATCCCGCTCTCTCCGCCATAATGCTGATAAAGCAGCTAATTTTCTTTTACCCCGGTTATGGTTGCATCCCAGCCATTTATAAATTAAAGGTCTTAAATCAGAAATAATCAACTTTAAAAACGGTTTAACTAATTCAAAACAAGTTATGAAAAAATTAACTCTTCTATTGGCTGTATTCAGCTTGTGCATTTTGCCGAACACAGGTTTTGCGCAAAACGATACAGGTGCAGAAGTTACAGATACTATGGTAGCGGACAGCATAGTGGAAATGGATGAACAGGGACAAACAGATGTGGAGGAAGCGCCTATCGCAGAACCTGAAGAGGTAGAAGAAACGGAGGGTGCTCATAAAATTATTAAGGAAAAGTTTATACAAGGTGGTCCCTGGATGTGGCCGGTGCTTCTTTGCCTCATTATCGGACTGGCCGTGGCGATCGAACGGATTATTGTTTTGAACATGAAAACCGTGAATCGCGATAAATTCATGAAGCGCATAGAAACTGCCCTGAGTTCAGGAGGTATTGACAAGGCGAAAAGCGTTGCAAGAGATACGCGCGGACCGATAGCGTCAATATACTATCAGGGACTGGATCGCAGCCCTGAGGGTATTGATATAGTAGAAAAATCCATCGTCTCTTATGGCTCCGTTGAAATGGGAAGGCTTGAGCAAGGGCTCGTCTGGATTTCCCTTTTTATTGCCATTGCCCCTATGCTTGGTTTCATGGGTACCGTTATCGGGATGATTGATGCGTTTGATTCAATTGAAGCAGCCGGTGACATTTCACCTTCACTTGTAGCTGCCGGTATTAAAGTAGCCCTTCTTACAACTGTGGCGGGACTTATCGTTGCTATTATCCTCCAGGTATTTTATAATTATCTTGTTTCCAAAGTTGATTCAATGGTAAATGATATGGAAGATTCTTCCATTATGCTGGTGGACATGCTGATTAAATATAACGTTGTAAAAACATTTAAGGACAATGGATAATCTGGCAGACATCGGACTATACGTGGGCTACTTTCTTATTATCGTAGCCGTTCTTCTCACCCTGGGTGCCGGGATTGTACACATGTTCAGGCACTTCCGAAAAGACCAGGATATATTGTACGGACTGGCAGGCCTCATCATCATTATGGGACTCGCCTTTCTTATCTCAGATAATGAAGTCCTGAAAAGTTATGAAGCTTTTGACATTACCCCTTTCAAATCAAAAATGATCGGTAGCGGACTAATTGCAACTTATTTTCTTGGAGGCCTTGCTATAATAGGTATAGTAGCCGCAGAGATCATTTCAATGTTCAGATAAATGGCCAAAGCAAAAAGAACAATCCCGGAAATTAATGCAGCTTCTATGGCTGACATTGCATTTCTGTTGCTCATTTTCTTCCTTTTGGTAACAACTATTGATACTGATAAAGGGATCGCGAGGAAATTGCCGCCCATACCCCTGGAGCCGCCTCCTCCGCTCGAAGAACATGACAGGAACGTTCTTATTATTCTGGTGAACTCTGCAGACCAAATGCTGGTGGATGGAGAGCTGCTTCAGGTAGATGTCTTGAGGGAAACCACCAAAGAATTTGTAATGAATCCCTATAATAAGCCCACTCTTGCCGAAAGCCCGCAGGATGCCATCGTGTCGTTGAAAAATGACCGGGGAACAAGCTATGATATTTATATCCAGATCCAGAATGAACTGACTGCGGCCTACAATGAACTGAGGGATGAAGCCGCTTTGAGGCGTTTTGGGACTAATTTTAATGATTTGAACAGGCAACAGCAGAGCGAGATCAAGGAAATTATTCCAATGAAGATATCAGAAGCTGAGCCTGAAAATATCGGAGAACAGTAGTCATGGGAAAATTCAACAAAGACAGCAAAAGAGCATTACCGGCCATTTCCACTGCTTCCCTGCCGGATATTATCTTTATTCTCCTTTTCTTTTTTATGGTAACCACCGTATTACGGGATAAACAATTACTGGTAAAGCAGCAGTTGCCCTCTGCCACTGAAATTGAGAAACTTGAAAAGAAGTCGCTGGTAAGTTATATTTATATTGGTCCTCCCAGGGAAACCGACCGGTACGGTACGGCCCCGCGAATTCAGTTGAATGATGCCTTTGCCCCCGTTTCCCAGGTGCAGTCATTTGTATTGAGCGAGCGCAGGCAACGGGATGAGCGAATGATCCCTTTTATGACCTTCTCCCTTAAAGTGGACAAAACCACCAGAATGGGACTCGTAACGGATGTGAAACAGGAACTTAGAGAAGTGCAGCAACTCAAGATCAACTACTCCACAGTTGTCGCAAGGGAAGACGAGTAATCAGGATTCCAGGAAAAATTGAAGGCCGTCTTTGACCACCAACGCGGTATCAATAGGCAGCCTTTTTTCGTGGTACGGATGGTAGCTGCCAAATGTATGTCCGGCACTTGGGATCAGATTGAGTTTAACCTGCTTATTTACGCGCTTCATGGCAATGGCATGTTCGAAAGGTACCGATTCATCCTCCGTTCCATGAACCGCCATAAAAGGCACTGAAATCCGGGAAGCCGCAGCAATCACATCCAGCCGCTCCTTATTATTCTCCAGGTCCTCAATCAATTGGTATTTCAAAGGCATCTGCTGTCCGGTGCGGGAATTCTCAATCTGCATCACGCCCTTTGCCTTCCACTCCTTTCTCATGGCTGCGTTCCATTTCTCACCCAGATCGCCCACAGCAGCCCAGGTTACCAGCTTCTTTACCCTTTCATCTTCTGATGCTTTAATAATGGAGATCGCCCCGCCCCGGCTGTGGCCCAGCAGACAGATCTCCTCCTCTGCTCTCTCTGACTCAGGGATCAATGCATTGCTCAGCGACCAGGAAATAACCTGCTCCAGGTCATCAAGTTCGCGGGAAAAGTTATTCTTTGAGAACGCATCAAGATCAGTAAACTCGATAGGATTATCCAGGGAAACACCATTACAGGAAAAATTGAATTTGATAAAAATGAATCCTTCTCTTGCGAATTGCTCAGCGATCATATTAAAAGTACCCCAATCCTTAAAGCCCTTAAATCCATGCGAAAAAATGACCATAGGTTTGGGTTTGCCGTCATCCATAAAAAATACATCCGCCAGGAGCGGATGTGCATCGTCCGTAGAAATCGAAATATTTCTGATCTGTTCCATTTTCAGTTTAAAAGCATATTTATAGAAAAAAGTTGGGGATATTTAGCAGGGTAGTAAAAAGAGCCGCTGCTCTTGGTAGCTCTGAAATATCGGCTAATTTAGCGCAAATTTCAGAGGCCCTTCCTACATGTCCATTACGCTCGACCAAATCAAGCATCCGATAGCTGAAAACATAAAGGTATTTGAGAAAAAGTTCAGAGAATCAATGAAGACCAAAGTCTCATTGCTGGACAAGATCATGACCTATATTGTACGGCACAAGGGTAAACAGATCCGCCCCATGTTCGTATTTCTGAGCGCGGGTGTTTGCGGTGGCGTAAAAGAAGAAACTTATCGCGGGGCAGCGCTCGTGGAATTGCTGCATACCGCTACCCTCATCCATGATGATGTGGTGGACAGTGCCTTGCAGCGGAGGGGGTTTTTCTCCATCAATGCGCTGTGGCAAAATAAAATTGCCGTTCTGGTGGGCGATTACCTGCTATCGCGCGGTTTGCTCCTTTCTCTCGCCAATAATGATTTTGAGATGCTGAAGATCTGCTCAGAAGCCGTAAAGCTGATGAGTGAAGGAGAACTGCTGCAAATTGAAAAAGCCAGGAAACTGGATATTCAGGAGCATATTTATTTTGACATTATCCGGATGAAAACGGCTTCCCTCATTGCTTCCTGCTGCGCCATCGGATCTTACTCCACCGGCTCTTCCACGGAAGAAGTAGAAGTGATGAGGACCTTTGGCGAGAAGATAGGACTGGCTTTCCAGATAAAAGACGATCTGTTTGATTTCGGCAATGACGACATCGGCAAGCCGACCGGCATTGATATTAAGGAAAAGAAAATGACGCTGCCCCTGATCTATGCCCTGCAACAAGGCACACGCAGCGAGAAGCACAAGATCATCTCCATCGTAAAACGGCACAACACCAACGAAAAGAAGGTATCAGAGCTGATAGATTTTGTAAAAGCAAAAGGAGGCATTGAATACGCCCAGGAAAAAATGCTGAAATATCAGGATGAGGCATTTGCGCTCCTGCGGCAATTTCCTGACAGCACCTACCGCCAGTCGCTGGAAAACCTTGTGATCTTCACCACAGAGAGAAAAAAGTAGCGACCTGTCAGGTTACCTGAGCTTTGGCCGAAGCTTTCTGACGCACACGTTCTGCCACGTCAGCCAGGCGTGCTGAGTAGCCGGTTTCGTTATCATACCAGCCTACCACCTTCACCATCTTTCCACGCACTACCGTAAGCTGCGAATCAAAGATGCAACTGTGGTGATTCCCGGTGATATCCGATGATACGATCGGGGCATCCGTAAATTCAAGGATATTTAAAAGCCGACCCGAAGCTGCCGCTCTGAAAGCATCATTAATATCCCTGGCACTGACCTCTTTTTTGATCATGCAGGTAAAATCAGTTATAGAGCCATCCGGAACCGGAACGCGGTAGGAGATCCCATGCAAGCGCCCCTTCAAATGTGGTAATACGAGTTCTGTGGCCTGGGTAGCACCCGTAGTAGTAGGAATAATATTAACAGCGGCTGACCGCGCTCTTCGCAGATCCTTGTGAGGTGCGTCAATAAGATTCTGGTCAGAAGTATAGGCATGGATCGTGGCCAGGTATCCGGATTCTACACTGGCAAGATCATCAAGCACCTGCACCATAGGAGCCAGGCAATTTGTGGTACAAGAGGCATTGCTCAGCACCTGCCAGTCTTCATTCAGCAAATGATCATTCACGCCCAGCACCAGCGTTGGCGTATTATCATCAGAAGGAGCAGAGATGAGCACCCGTTTGGCTCCAGCTTCCAGATGCGCGGAAGCCGCTTCTGTCGTTCTGAACTTGCCCGAACATTCCAGGACCAGATCAACTGCCAAATCCCGCCAGGGCAAAAGATGCGGTTGCTTTTCACTGAAAACCGGAATGGCATTTTCTCCTGCAATCAGGTGCTTTTCATCAAAGCCAACATCACCGGGAAACCGGCCATGAACCGAATCATATTTCAGGAGATGTGCAAGGGTAGCAACATTGGTCAGATCATTAATCGCTGCCACTTCGATATTTGGATTGTTCAGCAGATGTCGCAGGGTAATCCGGCCAATTCGTCCAAAGCCGTTGATGGCTATTCTAATCTTGTTCATTCGAGCTTTCGTGTCAGTGATTTTATCGGGGTCAAAATTACAGAGAAAAATTTCGCACGCAGATTCAGTATGCTATCAAAAAAAATTTATTTTTGCACCCGCTTTAGCCAAAAGAGGCGTAGCACTTTCAGACATCCTGGCCCGTTCGTCTATCGGTTAGGACCCCAGGTTTTCAACCTGGTAAGAGGGGTTCGACTCCCCTACGGGCTACTTTCAAATCAGCAGAAAGCCTGAAGCAGCAATTGCTTCAGGCTTTTTTCGTTTTTGGTGGGTGAAGGTTTATGATGAAGGCGGATGAGATCGTCCAATAATGTGTTTGATGCGTCTGGCTTGCTCGAAACCTTGAGCGGGTCATCCTATAGGTGAAGTTGAGCCACTTCTACTTTTGCTTCCAATGCAGAAGCCGGATATGGGAATTTACTCTGCTCAGAAGAAAGAGTATATTGATCCGGATTGCAAAGTTTTTCGGATTGATAAAATCTTCTATTCGGTAAGCAGCACTCATACATTATACGTGACAAATCTCTAAGAGGATCCCGGATAGTTTTCTGACCTGGCAAGTAATTCCTCAATACGATCCAAAACCTTTTTCGCAGTTTTAAATCCTTTCTTTACTGAATTCTTGTCATAGTAATCATCTACCTTAGTCAATCCTGCTAAATGTACACGGTTTCTGTGGGACGGTCAGCGAAAACTACCTCCAGGTACACTTCAATTTCATTCTTGCAGATTTTCAGTGAGTTTAAATCAGGATTTACATTCTTTTTAAACTTCCTCCTGAATTCCCAGCTAATTCAATTTTTTCAGTCATCGTGAACGTTTCTATAATCTTGACCTCCCTTTGGGATTTTTTATTTTTGAATTGGCAGATGTCACATTTTCTATTCGTGAAATTAAAGATTTAAAAAAAAGCTGCAATTTTATATTCTAAATTATTTGATTCGAATTAGCAAATTGTTTTATAATAATATAGGAAAACAACGAATGAAAACTTCTGCAATGCTCACGGGTTAACCTGGAAATAATACATTCCCCATGAAAGCAATTGTCCTGACTAAAAACGGTTCCCCGCAAGAAGCCTTTGAAATGAGGGAACTACCAATACCCGAACCTAAAGGAGGGGAGGTGCTGGTAAAATCTGAGGCATTCGGGCTGAACTTTGCCGATGTGCTGTCGCGGCAGGGGCTGTACCGCGATGCCCCAGAACTTCCGGCTACTATTGGTTATGAGGCTGTGGGCCGCATTGAAAAAACAGGAAGCGGCACTTCCCGTCTGAAGCCGGGGCAGCGCGTGGTAGCTTTTACGCTTTTCGGAGGCTACGGCCAGTATCTCTGCACAGGCGAGGAAGGCGTAGCGGCCATCCCTGAAGATATGGATGCAGGCGTGGCGGTGGCATTGGCCGCACAATATTGTACTGCTTGGTATGCCGCCTACGAAATGATGAACCTCTATCCGGGTGACAAAGTCCTGATCCATGCAGCAGCGGGCGGTGTGGGAACAGCCCTGGTACAGCTTTGCAAGCGGAAAGGCTGCATAATCTTCGGCACAGCAAGCCAGCCGCAGAAGCTGACTTTCTTGAAGGAGCAGGGTGTGGATTATCCGGTTAATTACAAGGAAAAAGATTTTGAGGAGGAAATAAAGCACATCCTGAACGGTGACAAACTGGACGTGGTGTTTGATTCTGTGGGTGGCAAAACGTTCAGGAAAAGCCGGGCGCTGCTGGGCGCAGGCGGCAGGATCGTAGGATATGGCGCATCTTCCCGCAGCGGTGGAAGCGATTTTTTCGGCAAGCTAAAACTGGTATTTGGCTACGGGTTTCTGCACCCGGCCATGATGCTGATGAAGTCGCAGTCCATTATAGGAGTGTATATGCTTCCCGTGGCCGAGCGGAAACCTGCAGTTTTACAACGCTGCCTTCAGGGTGTGGTGGACCTTGCGGCAAAAGGCGAAATATCGCCCCACGTTGGTGGCCGCTTTAAAGCCACCCAAATTGCGGAGGCGCACCAAATGCTGGAAAGCCGCAACTCCATGGGAAAGATCGTGGTGGAATGGTAGCCTCGGGCCATGTACCTCCGGGCAGAAGCCCGGAGAATTGTGGCGCTTTCATCATTTGGTTTTGCGAATCGTCCCACTGAAAGCAATTTTTATATCAGAACAATTTTGTGAATAAGTTCGCCATCGGCTGTTGTTACCTTTAATAGGTACGTTCCTCTTGGGATGTCAATTAGGTCCAGCAGCCGCATATCCTTTGGGAATTTTTTGAGTAGCCGCCCGTTCAGGTCCAATAGTGAAATATCCAGAATTTCAACCGGTTTATTCAATTTTAAATAAACCGTTCCCCCTGTAGGATTTGGGAAAATCTCAATTCCCTCAATTCCTGGCGCTACCAAACTTTGCGTGGATAGGCCGCCCCCATTGGTGGTTTTGATGATGATCCCGTCCTGGCCTACGGCAAATCCGGTCATTAAATCTGTGAAATAGACGGCATAAAAATTCTCGTTACCGAAGTTTTGTTTTATCCAGGTGTGGCCTGCATTGGTCGTGTTATAGATCTCTCCATACCAGCCCACCGCATATCCTGTATCCTTGCCTGGAAAATAAACGGAATTGATCTGAAACGAACCTGTAGAATCTCCCAGGTCAGTCCAGGTATCCGCACCATCTGAGGTTTTCCATAAGACGGCATTGTACCAGCCCCCGATATAGCCTGTATTGGCATCTGTAAAATAGCAGCTTTCCAAAATACTGAACGGAAAAACAGAGTCCTTTCCTCCTTCATAATAGATAGCAAGCGACCAGCTATCCCCTGCATTAGTTGTTTTTATTACACCCGATCTGAATACAGCATAACCGGTATCCACCGTAGGAAAATGAATGCTATTTAATTGAAAATCAGATGAAAGCCCGTGAGACAAAGCCACCTGGTTCCAGGCTGCGCCTCCGTCCGTGGATTTCAGAATGACAGGATCGGCAAACTCGCTGCCCACAATTAATCCTACCGTTTGACTGGCAAAGTATATATCATTAAACTGAAAATTGGAATCCTGAGCATTTAGGTTCCAGTTAGCACCTCCGTCCGTTGTTCTCAGGATCTTTCCCTTGTCTCCAACGGCCAGTCCAATATCATTATTAATAAAATGAACGGCATTAATGGCAGAAGTTACAGGGCAAGCCAGAGAATCCCAGGTTGTGCCTGCATTTGTGGTTTTTAAAATTGTACCGTTAATTCCGACAGCATACCCGGTTTCCGCGCTGGGAAAATGCACATCGTGAAGGGTATTGGTGGTTCCGGAGGTAAGTTCCTTCCACTGCGCATTGAGGCTCAGGGTGGAGGTCATAAGGACCATGAAGCTTATATGAAATATTTTGTTTTTCATGTTGTTTCGTTTTTTAGTACCGCCTGGCAGGCAGATGATGAGGATCAAAGGTGAGGAAGTACAGCCGGAGAATAGCTGTAAATTTTCTCCTTTTAATGGTATATATATTCTGTACCAATATGATTCATACAAAATGGTCAGGCTACCGGACTGTCATAATTGAAGCAATGGTAATGTCATGAAAAACCGTGGCGGCCTGGCGGAAGACCTGAAAATAACATTGCAAAGATTAAATTCGCTATTATTGCCACGCAAACACAAAAATCTATGGATTATGGAACAGATACTAGACCGTACGGATGAAACACTTTCAGGGGAGCAGGTGGAGTATGCAGGCTTTTGGATCAGAGTTGTGGCCTATATTATTGATGCGATTATTCTGGGTATTGTGAATGTTTCTCTCACTTGGGGGATGACAGGCACCTTCTATTCCACAGAAATGAACATTGGGCTGAGTAGTGTCACTTTTCTGATAAATCTTGTCTACTTCGCGGCAATGGAAAGTTCATCGTACCAGGGTACGCTCGGTAAAATTGCGATCAATGCAAAAGTAGTTGACGAAGCGGGCCAGCGGATTTCTTTTGCTAATGCATTGGGCCGTTATCTGTCCAAGATCATTTCGGCCATCATTCTGCTTATCGGCTTTATGATGGTAGGATGGGACGACCGCAAGCAAGGTCTTCACGATAAAATTGCCTCTACTTTTGTAATTTACAAATAATGGAAGTATTAATTATTTAAATTTTTTAAACATTAAAACAACTAATCAAAACAAACCTAATTATGAATAAAATACTGTCAGCGATCGTATTAGTTTTTGCAGCTTTAAATTTTGCGGCTGCTCAGCACATTACGGATGAAAAAGGCCGTACATATTACGATGAGGAAAAAACAAAACCGAAAGAGGTTTTCATTTATAAGGAGGTACATAGTTTTAGCTCTACCAATCCCAAAGAAATGACTACCACGCAGGTGAAGGACGGAGCCTATTTCCTCTACCGTGAAGATGATGGGTCATTGGAGGTGGAAGGCCATTACACGCAGGACAAGAAAAGTGGCGAATGGAAATATTATGATAAAGAGGGGAAAGTCATTAAAACGGAAAATTATAAGAATGGAGAATTAGTAGAGTAATTTTAAATTTAATAAAATTACCGGGTTCGTCATACCATAAATGTTTGGTGGCGGGCCCGGTGCTGTTTATTGTTTAAATGTGTTGCTTTAAATTATTAGAAAATTACACTTTTCGTTTGTATTAGAATTTTGAGTAATAAACATTTCCTTGAAAATCCTGATCATCCGCTTTAGCTCAATAGGTGATATCGTATTGACCACTCCAGTGATTCGTTGCCTCAGGAAGCAGTTTCCGGAAGCAGAGATCCATTACCTTACGAAAAGTGCCAATGCGCAATTGCTGCTGCACAATCCGTATCTCACAAAATTGCATTTGCTGAAGGAAAGTTTGCAGGAGGTGAATAAAGTGCTTGCAAAAGAGCGGTTTCATTATGTGGTGGATTTGCATAACAACCTGCGCTCTTTGCTGGTAAAAACAAGGCTGGGCCGCAGCAGTTTCAGTTTTAATAAATTGAATGCGGAAAAATGGATGCTTGTGAATTTAAAAGTAAACCGGCTGCCGCAACAGCATATTGTTGACCGCTATATGGAAACCGTGGAGATGCTGGGTGTGAAAAATGATGGTGAGGGCCTCGATTATTTTTTTCCGCCTGAAGGCCCGCCATCCCTGGATTTTTTGCCTGAATCATTTAAGCGGGGATTTCACGCTTTTGTAATTGGTGCGGGGCACGAGACGAAAAAATTGCCAAAAGAAAAGATTCTGGCGCTATGCGAACGAATTGAATATCCGGTAGTGCTGGTAGGCGGAAAGCAGGAAGAAGCCGCGGGTGCCTGGCTTCAGGAGCAGTTGCCGGAAAAGATCCTGAGCGTATGCGGGCAACTTTCGCTGCACGAGTCGGCTGCGGTGGTGAGGCAGGCCGAAAAGATTATTTCGCATGATACCGGCTATATGCACATTGCGGCTGCATTTTTCAAACCCATTCTATCCATCTGGGGAAATACGGTACCTGAGTTTGGGATGTATCCTTACTATCCCGGTGGTTCGGCTTTGCAAGAGCAACAGATGATGGCTGAAGTAAACGGCCTGGGTTGCCGGCCCTGCTCAAAAATCGGTTTCAGCCGCTGCCCGAAAGGACACTTTAAGTGCATGAGAGAGCAGGACGTGGGCGAAATGGCCAATTGGGTGAATCGCTGATAATGGGTTATTCGTAGCGCAAAGCTTCTATGGGATTTTCGCGGGCTGCCTTCAAGGCCGGAAGAAGCCCCGCAGTAATACCCACCACAAAACAAAGCAGAAATCCTGTGATCACCCAGACCCAGGGCACAATAAAACTTCCGCCAATGGCCATGGAAACGAAGTTGCCCAGCAGCAATCCCATTCCTATGCCCGCCAACCCGCCTACCTGGCCAATCACGATCGCCTCCATCAGAAATTGGTTGCGGATATCAGCGGTGGTGGCGCCAATAGCTTTGCGCGTTCCGATCTCTTTTGTGCGCTCTGTAACGGAGACCAGCATAATGTTCATCAACCCGATGACGGCACCGAGCAGCGTCATCAGGCCGATCACAAACGCTGCTACCTGCAAAAAGCTGAGATTTTCAGAGAGGCTGCGGGCCAGGCTGTCACTGCGGGTAATGGTAAAGTCGTTCTCCCTGCCCACGTTCAACCGCCTGATGATGCGGAAGATGCCCGTAGCCTCCTCCACTGCCATGTTTAGTTCGCCCTGATGGGCTACTGTCACCTTAATCTCATAGGTCTTGTTATTGTCAGGAAAGATAGGACGGGCGGCATTCACAGGAATGTAGGCATCTTTATCCAGCGTCATGCCCATTGTGCTGCCTTTTTCTTCGAGCACGCCCACGACCCGGAACCTGTAGCTGCCAATATTGATATTCTGCCCCAGGGCTTCGCGATTGCCAAAGAGTTGGTCGCGCAGGGCTTTTCCAATGATCACCAGGTTATTTCCATATTCGGTTTCGATCGCGGTAAAATTCCGGCCTTCTTTCACCTGCATCCCCGAGGCGGCAAGATAATTTTCGTCAATCGCTTTCACATTAATGTTGGGATTGGTCTTTTCATCAGGGGTTTTTAATATGGCCGAGCCGGTGGCATCGTAGGAAATGGAAACATTGCCTGAGAATTTGAAATGGTCGCGGAAGCGCTGAGCCTGGCGGTATTCGATGAGTTGCGCTGATCTTTGCCTGCCGTGGCCTCCCGAAATAAAAGTTTCGTAAAGGGGGGTGATAACGAATGAATTTGCGCCCATGTCTGAAAACTTACTCACGAGGTTGCTCTTCAGGCCTTCCAGCGCGGTGAGCATCCCGATGAGCGCCATAATTCCAAATGCAATGATACACATGGTAAGGATGGCCCGCAAGAGGTTCATCCTGATGGCGATAAATGCGATATTAATATTGTCCAGCAGTTTCTTCATGTCGGTATTTGCAGGAAGCAAGCACAGCGGCTGTAAACAGGAGGAGCGGCCGGGTATGGCAGGCTAACGCAGAAATGGTAATTTAGCCCCCGAAATTATGCAATGGCAACGGGAAGTATACCACCTTTTGTCGTTTCAGCCGTTCTGAACTTAGACAATAGAATAAAATAGCACATGGAATTTCTTGATCTCATGATGATACTGCTGCCTTCAGTGGTAGTATTTCTCACGGCTTTTTTCATACTGAAAAAATTTCTGGAAGCCGAATACAACCTGCGCAAGTTGGATATGAGGATGAAGCATGCGCAAACTACCTTGCCCATCCAGCTTCAGGCGTATGAACGGATGATCCTGCTGATGGAGCGCCTCACCCCGAACAATCTCATCTTCCGCACCAAGCAACCGGGAATGTCAGCCACAGATCTGCAGGTGGCACTGCTGGCCGAGATCCGTGCTGAATTTGACCATAACCTGTCGCAGCAATTGTACATATCTCAGGCAGGCTGGGAACACGTGAAGCAGGCAAAAGAAGAGGTCATTAAGCTCATTAATATTTCTTACAGCCACTTGCAAAATGAAGATGCCACAGCGCTGGAGCTAAGTAAGGTTATTTTCAATAATGTGATCAGTATCGAAGCGGTGCCCACGCAAAAAGCACTTGACCACCTGAAAAGGGAGGCGCAAAAGCTTTTTTAATGTTTAATTTTAATATTGGATTTTTTAAAAATTGCGGGTTTTGAAATCTTAAAAATTTAATTATATAATTATTTTAGAAAAAGATGATTTGATTCAATTCTCGCATCATTTCAGCGATGACACATGCAGAATAAAAATTCAGTATCAGCCAATAACCCTATTTTCATTCCTTTTAAAACCTTAGTAAACTGTAAATAGAAGTAACCCAACTTTATTATTTTCTGCCACGGGCCATCTCATCTGTTTCTGTTAAATAAGGTTGTATGAGGTAGGCGTTCCGAGGTTACTAAGGTTTATTCTGAAAATAAGGTTGGGCAGAATTCACTTAATAGAAGGCAGAGGGTTCCAAACCCTCAGATCGCTAACACCCACAGGTGGGCAAAGAATACCCTTCAATCAAAGATTACATTATTATTTTTGAGCGCAAACAATTAAGGTTCTGAGAATAACATCCTCCCCTTGCAGTTGCACAGGCGGTTCTTCCAGTTCAGCAGCACTCACCACCTCCAGCTTGTTCTGAGATAACAATTGCACCAGCTCCGGTTCTGCGTATAATTCAAATCCCCATTTAACAAAAGGAAAGTTTTCCATTAAAGATTTTGGCCTTACAGAAATATATAGCCGGCCTCCGGGTTTTAAGACCTTCCATATTTGCGAAAGTGCAAGAGATACGTCATCCCAGAAATAAATGCAATTCACTGCAAATACTTTATTAAATTGTGCTTCGGCAAAAGGTAGATTGAATACGCTGGCAACATGAAATTCAGCTTTTTCCTCGTTTATCAATTTTGCATTATGCCTGCTTGCCTCCTCCACCATTTTCCCGGAAAAGTCGCAGCCGGTATAATGAATTTCATCGCTGAAGGCAAATATATCCTTTACGAATAATCCGTTTCCCATACCGATCTCAAGAATGTTATCTCCGGCTGAAACCTCCAGCGCATCAATGGTAAAATGGTTTTGGTGGAAATTTGATTTATTCATTTCATTGCTCACCTCCACTCCAAATTCTCCCTGTGGCTGCCTCAGTTGTCCCGCCAGCATTCGCAGTGTGTTTTCATCCATCTTTTCAGTCATAGTTTTAATTATTTAATGTTGATAAAGCGTGAATATTCCATTTATTGATCATTCTGATCCTTTGGTTTCGGAAAATTATTTCCTGACAATCTAAGGTTCTTTCGTTCGATGCCAAACACCACTGCCACGAAGATGGCCAGGAATCCGGTATTAATGATCAGCATCCAAATATTCAGGCCCTCCCTCACAAATCCGGCTGAGAAAACAATCTGCGAAATACCCAGCGAAATGAAAAAGAGCAGCAAAGCAAAAGCTACATAAGCCAGAATTGTAAATACCGGATAGGGCACGGGATAGAATCTTTGGCCGAGGAAATATCCGGCAATGGCCATTGAGCCATAGGCCGCCAGCGTGGCCCAGGCAGCCGCCATATATCCGATCACGGGAATGAGCGAAATATTCAGCCCCAGCGTAATGATTGCGCCCATCACGGAGATTAAGGCACCGTAACGCGTGCGGTCTGTGGCCTTATACCAGATGCTGAGAATGTAATACATGCCTAAAAAGAGATTGGCCAGCAAGAGGATGGGAACGATCACCAACCCTGACCGGTAATCCGGACCAATGATGAATTTGGCGATATCTATATAAAGTACCACCACCAGGAATATAAAGCAACCAAGGATGGCGAAATAGCGCATCACCTTAGCATAGGTCTGCTGCGCGTCCTGCTCTTTAAATTGCGCGAAAAAGAACGGTTCTGCACCCATCCTGAAAGATTGGATGGCAAGCGTCATAAAAATAGAAAGTTTATAGCAGGCACCGTAAATACCGAGCTGGGCAAGCCGGTATTCGGTATCGCCCGGCAACAGGTATTTGAGGAGTATCCGGTCAATCGTCTCGTTGATCATTCCTGCAAAACCCACGATTACCAAAGGACTGCAGTAAATAAGCATTTTCCGCAGCAACGGAAGGTCTATCCATGCGCGGAGCCGGCTGATCTCTTTCCAGAGCATCGGTAGCGTAAATGCACTGGCCAATAGGTGGGAGAGAAATACATAGCCCACCCCGGTTTCAGGATTATAAACAGCATTGATAAAGGGATGTAATGCAGACCAGGCGGAAGACGCAAGTATGGCGGGGCAGGCTATCAGGAAGAACAGGTTAAAGCCTATGTTGATCAGGATATTGGAAATTTTGATCAGGGCAAATTTCTTTGGCCTTGCATCCTTACGCAGTTGTGCAAAAGGAACCGTTGCCAAAGTATCAAAGGCGAGGGTGAGCGCGATATACTGGAAAAATTCAGGATGCTGCGGATAGGATAGCGTAGTGGCAATATTAGGTGCCAGGAGAAAAATGATCCCTGAAAACAGGCCGCTGAGAATGAGCAGCGAATTAAAGGAAGTACTGAAAACTTTACGGCTGTCGCTTTCGCGGTTGCTGAAATGGAAGAACCCGGTTTCCATTCCGTAAGTATAGATCACCAAAAGGAAAGTGACGTAAGCATATAGTTCCGTTACAACGCCATATTCATCAGGAGTGAAAATAGCATAAGTGTAGAGCGGAACAAGCAGGTAATTGAGCATCCGCCCGATAATGCTGCTGAGGCCATAAATTGCCGTCTGCCCTGCCAGTGATTTGAGTTTGCTCATGTATCGCGGTAAATGGTCGCTCTGCTGGTTTTATAAGATTTGCGAAACTAAAACATTAACGGAAGCATAAAATGTATGTCATTGAACGGGGTCTCACAAATTAAGAGGAACAGGTAACTTATTTTTGCGCTCTTTTTGAAATTTTAATGGTTTAGAAATGAATAGTGCTGATATAAATATAACGTTGCCGGATGGCAGTCAGCGGCAATATCCCTCCGGAACCAGCGGCCGGCAGATCGCTGAAAGCATCAGCAGCGGCCTGGCGAGAAATGCACTGGCTGTGGAGGTTGATGATCAGATCAGGGAACTGAACCGCCCGCTCCACAAGGATGCAAAGGTGAGCATCCTTACCTGGGAAACGGATGGCGGAAAGAATGCATTCTGGCATTCCTCAGCTCACCTGCTTGCCGAAGCACTGGAATCGTTATATCCCGGTATCCGGTTCGGTATAGGCCCTCCAATTGACCGCGGTTTTTACTATGACGTTGATCCTGGAGATCGTACCATCAACGAAGAAGATTTGCCAAAGATTGAAGCCAGGATGATTGAACTCGCGCGCCAAAAGAATGAATTTTTGCGCAGGGAAGTGAGCAAGCAGGAAGCGCTGGAATATTTTACCGAAAAAGGTGATGAATATAAATTGGAGCTAATCAGGGATCTTCCGGATGGAGAGATCAGTTTTTATACCCAGGGAAATTTTACGGATCTCTGCCGTGGGGGCCATATTCCGGACACGGGCCTCATCAAAGCCGTTAAACTGCTGAGCATAGCCGGAGCCTATTGGCGCGGGGATGAATCGCGCAAGCAGCTTACGCGGATCTATGGCGTATCCTTTCCCAAGCAAAAAATGCTTGAAGAGCACCTGGCCATGCTGGAGGAAGCCAAAAAACGCGATCATCGCAGGCTGGGGAAGGAACTGGAGCTTTTTGCTTTTTCTGATAAGGTGGGCCCCGGGTTACCGCTTTGGTTGCCCAAAGGCGTGATCGTACGCGAGCAACTTGAAAAATTCCTGAAAAATGAGCAGCGCAAACGTGGTTATCAACCCGTGATCAGTCCCCATATCGGAAAGAAGGATCTGTATGTAACATCAGGCCACTATGCTAAATATGGTAAAGACAGTTACCAGCCTATTCATACACCCGATGATAAGGAAGAATACCTGCTCAAGCCGATGAATTGCCCGCATCATTGCGAGATCTATAAAACACTACCCAGATCGTATAAAGATCTGCCGGTCCGGCTGTCAGAGTTTGGAACCGTATATCGCTATGAACAGTCTGGAGAGCTGAATGGGTTGGTGCGGGTTCGTGGATTTACACAAGATGATGCCCACATTTTTTGTGCAGCGGAGCAGCTCAAGGATGAGTTTAAAGATGTAATAGACATCACGATGCTGGTGCTGAAGAAGTTGAGCTTCGATGAATTTACAGCGCAGATATCTCTTCGTGATCTGACAAATAAGGAAAAATACATTGGGGCTGATGATGCCTGGGATAAAGCAGAACAGGCCATTATTGAAGCGGCTGCAGAATCAGGATTGGAAACCAAACAGGTGGCTGGCGAAGCAGCCTTTTACGGCCCAAAGCTGGACTTTATGGTGAAAGATGCGCTGGGCCGGCCCTGGCAGCTCGGTACTATCCAGGTTGACTATAATCTGCCGGAGCGGTTTGAACTGGAATATATCGGAAATGATAACCAGAAGCACCGGCCGGTGATGATCCACCGGGCTCCTTTTGGAAGCATGGAGCGTTTAATGGGTGTTTTCCTGGAACATACCGGTGGAGACTTCCCGCTTTGGCTTGCACCTGTTCAGGTAAGCATTTTACCCATAAGCGATAAGTACCTGGCGTATGCTGAAAAAGTTTCTCAGATGCTAAATAATTCCGATCTTCGCACCCTTATTGACGACCGGGCCGAAAAGATCGGAAAAAAGATCAGGGATTCGGAAGTTAAAAAATCACCTTACATGCTGATCCTGGGCGAGAAAGAAGAAAATGCAAATACTGTTTCCGCCCGTAAACATAAAGAAGGTGATATTGGTACATTTAATATAGATGAATTTGTGAGCCGTCTCCTTTCGGAGATCGGCAATTAGGTTTAAACCAATTTTTCAAAAAAGGAGGAAGTCATAGCAAGAGATTACAGAGGCAACAGGCGTGAGGATAGTAAATTCAACTATCTGATAAACGAAGAGATCAGAGCACCTGAAGTAAGGGTGGTAGGTGATAATGTTGACGAGGGTATTTACCAGATTCGGGAGGCACTGCACATGGCGGAGCAACAGGAACTTGACCTTGTTCAGATTTTTGCCAAGAGCGTACCTCCTGTTTGCAAAGTGATTGATTACCGCAAGTTCATTTACGAACAAAAGAAAAAACAGAAAGAGCTTAAAGCTAAAAGTGCCAAAACGGTTTTAAAGGAAATTCGATTTGGCCCTAATACCGATGACCATGATTTTCAGTTTAAACTGAATCATGCAAAGAAGTTTCTTGAAGAAGGAGCAAAGGTGAAAGCGTTTGTGCATTTTAAAGGGCGTACAATCGTTCATCAGGATAGAGGAAAATTGCTCCTCCTCAAATTTGCTCAGGAACTTGACGATCTTGGAAAAGTAGAACAACTCCCGGCACTTGAAGGTAAAAGGATGATCATGTTCCTTACCCCAAGAGGGAATAATTAAAAAAAGTAGAAATGCCTAAAATGAAAACACATTCCGGAGCGAAGAAAAGATTCAAGCTTACGGCTTCCGGTAAAATTAAGCGAAAGCACGCATTCAAAAGCCACATCCTGACTAAGAAAGAAACCAAGCAAAAGCGTAATCTTACGCAAAGTACCCTGGTTCATAAGACGGATGAAAAGCGCGTGAAGCGGATGCTCGTCATTTAATCTATAACTGTTACCTGCTGGCAGTACAGAGACTCCAGCGGTTTTTATTTTTTTTAACATTCAATTCCTAAACACTTATCAGTTATGCCTCGTGCTACTAATAACGTTGCCTCCAGGGCCCGCAGGAAGAAAATCCTGAAAAATGCAAAGGGCTACTTTGGGCGGAGAAAGAATGTGTATACGGTTGCCAAGAACGCTGTAGAGCGGGCATGGCAATACGCGTACACAGGCCGTAAACAAAAAAAGAGAAAATTCAGAGCGCTGTGGATTCAGCGTATCAATGCGGCCTCCCGTCAACACGGACTTTCTTACTCTCAGCTCATGGGTGCTTTGCACAAGAACAATATTGACATCAACAGGAAAGTGCTGGCCCACCTGGCAACAGAGAATCCTGACGCCTTTAAGGCTATTGTTGATAAAGTCAAATAAAAATATTGTTTGATGTTTAATTAAAAAAGGAGGCCCAGGTCTCCTTTTTTATTTTGGTAAAACGATGAAAATGAAAAAGATCAGGAAAACGGGGAGCAAACTCATTCATGATGGTTTTCTGCAAATAGAGAAGCAATACTTTACGAGTGAAGGCGATGAAAGTTTTGACCGCGAAGTGATAACAAGGCAGGACGCTGCCGGCATTGTTCTTTATAATCAATCAAGGAAAACCGTAGTGCTGGTGAGGCAGTTTCGTGCACCAGTGCTTGGGCAGGATGATCCTTACGTGCTGGAAATACCGGCCGGCCTTTTAGAGAAAGATGAGGAACCGGAAAAGACCATAATTCGCGAAACATTGGAGGAGACCGGGTACCAGATCCACAAGCCCAGGCTGATCCAAACATTTTATACCTCCGTTGGCTATACCACAGAACGATGTCATATCTACTATGCCGGAGTAACGGATGACGACAAAACCGGTAAAGGCGGGGGAGTAGCCGAAGAAACCGAGTATCTTGAAATCGTGGAAATGCCCGTAAGTGAAGTGATGCAACTTCTGGATGAGGGCAAAATATCAGACGGAAAAACCATTGTTGCGCTTTGGTGGTTTCGCTGGAATATCATGAACCCCTGATCTTCGCTAACGCTGCGGAATCTTTATCTTTGGGCTTCATACCGTTTAACAAAAACAAAAGTTATGGCCATATCAGCACCTTTTAATTTTACGAAATGGATTGATGAGCACCGGGATATTCTGAAACCTCCGGTAGGAAATGCACAAGTCTATAAGGATGTGAAGGATTTTATCGTAATGGTGGTTGGCGGCCCGAATGCGCGCAAGGATTATCATTACAATGAAAGCGAGGAATTCTTTTATCAGATTGAAGGGGACATTTCTGTTGGAATTATTGAAAACGGAAAACCACGCGAAGTGCAAATAAAGGAAGGAGATATTTTCCTGCTTCCGGCCAAAGTTCCTCATGCACCCAAGCGACCGGCCAATACCATTGGATTGGTCATAGAGAAAGTACGATCAGGAGGAGAGATTGATGGATTTTTATGGTTCTGCGAAAACTGTGGTAATAAACTCTATGAGGAATATTTCGAGATGACCGACATCGTTAAGCAGTTGCCGCCCATTATGAAGCGCTTTTATTCCTCGGAAGCACTGCGCACATGTGAGAATTGTGGAACTGTAATGCAACCACCTGCTCAGCCAAAAACAGAAACTGCAGACTGATCGTATTTACTTTTCGCGAAAACTCCCGGTTTGGTTCCGGACCGGTTTATAATATTATTGCTGCCTATGCCCCAGGATAATGACATCTTCAAAATTGACATCCACACACACATTTTACCGGAGAAATGGCCGGACCTGAGAGAACGTTATGGTTATGGCGGATTTATCAGGCTGGAGCACCATAAACCTTGCTGCGCCCGCATGATGATGGATGATAAATTTTTCCGGGAAATAGAGAGCAACTGCTGGGACCCGGTGACCAGGATGCATGAGTGCGACAATCACAAAGTAAATGTCCAGGTCTTGAGCACGGTTCCGGTGATGTTCGCTTATTGGGCTAAGCCACAACATGCCCATGATCTTTCTATGATGCTGAACGATCACATAGCCGGGATCGTCCGGGATTATCCAGATCGCTTTTTAGGATTGGGAAGCCTGCCGCTGCAGGATCCTGAATTATCCGTAAAAGAACTGGAGCGCTGCGTTACTGAACTGGGATTACCAGGCGTTCAGATCGGTACCCACGTGAACCAGTGGAATCTGAATGCGCCAGAATTATTTCCAGTCTTTGAAGCAGCCGCTGATTTGGGCGCAGCAGTGTTTGTTCACCCCTGGGATATGATGGGCAAAGAGGAGATGAACCGCTACTGGCTGCCCTGGCTCGTAGGGATGCCGGCCGAGACCTCCCGCTCTATTTGCTCTGTGATTTTTGGTGGAGTACTGGAAAGGTTGCCGGAACTGCGGATGGCTTTTGCACATGGAGGAGGTGCTTTTCCATCCACTGTGGGGCGTGTGGAGCACGGGTTCAAGGTACGTCCGGACTTATGTGCTATTGACAATGACGTAAATCCCCGCAGCTACCTCGGCAAAATTTACTTTGACAGTTTGGTTCACGATGACATGATGCTGGAGTACCTCGTAACGCTTGCTGGCAGGGAATGCGTGGCCCTGGGATCTGATTATCCTTTTCCGCTGGGCGAGCACCACCCCGGCTCTTTGATCAGCAGTAGCAAATTCGACCGTGGAACAAAGGAATGGCTGCTTCATAAATCTGCTGCAAAATGGTTGGGCCTGAGCCGGGAGCAGCTAAAAAAGATCGGCCTTTCAGCCGCTGTCAGTGCATAAAAAAACCCGGCTGCCGAATGACATAACCGGGTTTTGCGCTAAGAAATTGGCTTCCCTTTTCTACACATTATGACGATTCAGTTTTTGCTTGAGTTCTTTTCTCGCAAAATGAATCCGGCTTTTGATGGTTCCAATCGGCAGTTCA
Organism: Bacteroidia bacterium; assembly: GCA_040880525.1. NCBI lineage: Bacteria > Pseudomonadati > Bacteroidota > Bacteroidia > Bacteroidia bacterium. The sequence goes on along the minus strand of JBBDIG010000037.1, from coordinate 41,971 downwards.
AACTCCTCTGCAATCTCCTGGTATTTAAACCCGCGGTAGTGCATTAAGAATGGAATTTTGATTTCCGGATTCATTGACGCAAAAGCGTGGTCAAGATCCGTCATGGAAAGATTGGTCTCAGCATCGTTCGGGATAGCTGAACTTGAGGAATTAAGATAGTAGAGGTTATCTGATGAATCTACAAAAGTCTTTCGCTTCGTTTTTTTCCGGTATTCATTGATGAATATGTTTTTCATAATGGTGTAAAGCCATGCTTTGAGATTTGTACCGTCCTGGAATTTATCCTGGCTGCTGAGTGCGCGCAGCATGGTTTCCTGCAAGAGGTCGTTCGCGTCTTCTGCATCCTTGGTGAGCGCCATTGCTATTGGCTTTAAGACTTTGGAAGAATCAATTAGTGCGGAATTAAATTGTGATGCTTTCATGTCAGTCAGTATTTTGTTGGGTGAAAGGGTAAGTGTTTTTCATTAAATACGTAGGCAAAGATACTGACGTTTTGGAAATATCCAAATTTATCTGCGTATTTTTTTAAAAATTTATATAAAAAGTACGTAAAAAATACGAACCTTATTGAAAATCACGCTGATAAAATACGTAAGGGCAAGGCATAAAAAAAGCCTCCGTATGGGAGGCTCTCGTAAGTATAAGTACTGTGTATATAGAAGTGGGCTACACGGCAAAACTTTCACCACAACCACAGGTTCGTGTCGCATTCGGGTTTATAAACTGAAAACCCTTTCCGTTCAACCCATCACTAAAGTCGAGTTCAGTTCCAAAAAGGTAGAGAAAGCTCTTGGTATCCACCACCACCTTCACATTTTTGTCCTCAAAGGTCTGGTCTCCTTCCTGCATTTTATTATCAAATTCAAGCTTATAGGTTAATCCTGAACACCCTCCGCCTGCTACTCCTACACGTACAAAATAACTGGTATCGTGTCCTTCTTCGGTTCTAAGCTTTTCGAGCCTGTCTTTCGCCTTGTCTGTTATAGTTATCATCTTTTCTGATCTTAGAGAAATGCAAATTTAAAAAATGCCTGCCGGCCTGAGTCTTAATATAAGAAAAGATTCAAATTTTATACCCTAACCCCACTATCCACGAACAACGAGAATCGGATCCTCCGGAAACTCAATCCTTCAATCCTTCAATCATTGAACAAACGAACATAATCTACCGGCTTTTACTTTCTGAGAGAAACATATTGAGATGGCAGGAAACAGTATCGGACATTTATTCAGGATCACTACCTATGGTGAAAGTCATGGAACAGCCATAGGCGCAGTGATTGACGGCTGTCCCGCAGGACTTGAGATTGATGAAATCTTTATACAAGCCGAAATGCAGCGCAGGAAGCCCGGCCAGTCTCACCTTACAACGCAGCGAAAGGAGGAAGATACCGTTGAAATCATCTCCGGGGTATATGAAGGTATTTCGACCGGTACGCCCATTCATTTAATGATAAAGAATAAGGATCAGCGCAGCAAAGATTACAGTGCGCTCAAGGATGTATACCGGCCATCTCATGCGGATTATACGTTCGATCAAAAATTTGGAATCCGCGACCACAGGGGTGGAGGAAGGGCGTCAGCCAGGGAAACAGCGGCCCGCGTTGCTGCGGGGGCCATTGCAAAGTTGCTGCTGCGGTATTACCAAATTACGGTCACCGGATTTGTAGAGCAGGTAGGAACAGTGGGAATGGCAAAAACCTATACAGAACTTGACCTTTCGGAGGCAGAGAAAAATCTTGTGCGGTGCCCGGATGCAGAGGTAGCTGCCGTTATGATCGCGGAAATAGAGAAGGCCAGGAAATCCGGGGACAGCCTGGGCGGCATCATCAGTTGCGTGATCCGGAACGCCCCGGCAGGACTTGGTGAACCCGTATTTGATAAGCTTCATTCGGATCTGGCAAAAGCTGTGATGAGCATAAATGCCACGAGAGGATTTGAAATAGGTGCCGGGTTTCATGCAGCATCCATGAAGGGCTCGCAGCATAATGATCGTTTTGTAGCAACTGAAGGAAGCATTACCACTGAAACCAATCGTTCAGGCGGCATTCAGGGCGGCATCAGCAACGGGGAGGATATTCTTTTTCGGGTAGCTTTTAAGCCGGTAGCCACCATCGCAATGTCACAGCAAACAGTAGATAAGGAAGGCCGCGAGGTGCAGGTGGAGGGGAAAGGCCGTCATGATCCTTGCGTAGTGCCCAGGGCCGTTCCGATTGTAGAAGGGATGGCTGCCATCGTTCTTGCGGATCACCTGCTTTTATCACGAAACAACCGGCTATGAACCGGCAAAGCTGTTATTCCGGAACTCAACTTTTGGCTACCACTCAAAGTAGCTCATCTTAAACACATTACCTTCCACCTTGCAAAGAAAGCCGCTTCTCACGGTGTTCTCATCAGGATCAATCTCCATTTCCCGCGCATAGAGGATCTCCCGGAATGCCAGCTCATTTGAGAAATAGTACGAATTATTATAGTGATGCTTCGCGGAGATCTGAAATGCTGCGGCCTTCAAAGTATGAAAATGTGTGCTTTGATCATATTGAGGAATAAGAATATATCCGGTCATTGCCTTGTCCAACGAATATTCCTTATCCATTTTACCCTCGTGCAGCACGAAATACTTTACCGTATCCTGGCCTACAAATACCTGATATACCTTATCATCCTGCGCGAATGAAGGAAAACAGCAGACGAGGAAAAGAATAACTGAAAGAAGGATTTTCAAAATGGAGGAGAATGTTTAGGCTTGCAGGTTTGATCAACCAATTTATTTTGGATGCTTCTGCAAGGCGATGAATGGCAAAAACAATACAATATACTTTATTAAAACAATGGCATTATATACCCTGACCGCATTTGCCGGCAATAAATCCTGTGGTCCATGCTGCCTGGAAGTTGAAACCGCCCGTGATGCCGTCTATATCCATTACTTCTCCGGCAAAGTATAATCCTGGACACTTGCGGCTCTGCATCGTAGCCGGAGAAATATCCTGCAGGCTCACTCCGCCACAGGTTACGAATTCTTCCTTAAAAGTGGTTTTTCCGGAAGCGCAATACAGGTCGTTGGTCAAAACATTGATCAAGCGGTTCAGTGCTTTCTTCCCCAGTTCGCCCCATGTCTTTTGTAAAGGGATCCCGGTTTTTTGCAGCAAATACAGCCAAAGACGCGTTGGCAGTTGAAAAGGATTTTTATTGCCGACCTGTCTTTTGGAGAACGTTGGCTTTTCCACCTCCAGATGTTGGCGGAGCAAATGTTCAGTAGCCGTATCCAGCCAGTTTACCTGCACGTGGAAGCGATAATCCATGTCATGGAGGATTCTGGCGCCAAAAGCCGAAAGCCGCAAAATGGCCGGGCCGCTCATTCCCCAATGGGTGATGAGCAGCGGTCCGCTGGATTGCAGCTTTGTGCCTTGAATGCGCACATTCACAGGTTCCGCCACCACGCCCATTAGTTCGGTGATCGCCTCTCCCGGCATATTGAAGGTAAAGAGCGATGGAACAGGCGGCTCAATCTGATGCCCTGATTCCCGCAGCCATTCCAGCCCCTCCGTTTTTGGAGAACCTCCGGAAGCCACGATCACTTTATCAAATGCCAATTGATCGCCTCTGGAAAAATGGAGGAAGAATTTATCTCCTGCTTTCTCCAGCTTCGTAACCTTATGGTGCAACTTCAGACTGATATTTAGATTATGAAGCGCGTTGAAAAGGCAATCCACAATGGTTTGCGAGCTGTTCGAGATGGGGAACATCCTTCCATCCGGTTCCGATTTCAGCTTTACCCCGCGCTCCGCGTACCATGCGATCGTATCAGCCGTACTGAATTGATGGAAAGCTTTCTTCAGGAATTTTTCTCCTCGCGGATAGCTCTTAGAAAGCTGGGCTATCTCGTGGCAGTCGTGCGCCACGTTGCACCGTCCGCCACCGCTTACTTTCACCTTTTGCAGCACCTTGCCCGTAGCTTCAAAAAGCGCTACTTCTGCTCCGGTATGATGTGTCCTGGCCGAAATAGCTGCAAAAAATCCTGCGGCTCCGCCACCTATAACCGCTATTTTCAAATCAGTGTGATTTTATCGATCATCAGTTTTGGGGCAAAGTAAAACTGACCTGTTCATTAAATTTCATCCGGTTTAAATTCTTCTTTAAAATTTAAATACTACTTTTAAAAACTCAATTTTAAACACCTGATAACATGCCCTCCTACAACGACTTGCGGCCTTCAACTGATGAAAAGAAAGCGGAATATGCTCAGGTCTTCCCGTCTTTGACCGATACTGAAAGAAAACGGATCATTTCCCGATTGCTGCCGCTGCGGAGTGAACTTACATCTGCTATTCCTTCCAAAAGAACAGATGACAACCTTTTGCTAGCTACGTGGAATCTCAAGGAATTTGGTTTCTACACAGATCGTCTGGCAGAATCCTATTATTATATCGCTGAGATCATCAGCCGGTTCGACCTTGTGGCAATACAGGAGGTGAAGCGTGGCTTGCGCGATCTTGACATTCTTATGCGCCTTTTGGGAACCGATTGGAAGTATATTATTACTGATGTAACGGAAGGCGTGGATGGCAACCGGGAACGATTTGCTTATGTATATGATTCCAGGCGGGTGCAGCCTTCCGGCCTGTCTGGTGAACTCGTGCTCTGGGAGGAACTTACGGCCTCTTCCGGCATCAAACAGTTGAAGCGCACTCCGGCTATCACAGGCTTTATAGCAGGCTGGAAGGAATTTGCGATCGTGAACGTTCACCTCTGCCCGGGTCCCGGACCGCAGGATCGAGAATACCGGCAGGAAGAAGTGAGGCTGCTGCTTCAGGCCATTCATGAAAAATATGTGAAAGGCCATTTATGGAATGAAAACCTCCTCTTGCTGGGAGATACCAATCTGTACCGAAGTGACAGCGATACGGTGGCACTATTCAGCGATAATCAATTCCGGGAATCTTCCGGGTTGGCGGGCAAGTTTACCAACGTGAGCAATACTGAAATTTATGACCGTATATTTCTCAGGGTCAATGAATTTTTCAGGCTGAAAAGCACTGACAATGTAGAATCCGGAAATGTACTCAGCTTTTTCGATCATGTATTTACGGAAAATGAACGCGCTGCTTATCACGCTATTATGCGGGAGCATAAAACCAATCCAGCCACATTGAAAGAGGATAAGCACTATAAAAGTTATTATCACCGCTACTGGAAGCGGAATCAGATTTCAGATCATAATCCTGTTTGGATTGAGATAGAAATAAATTCCTCTGATGATTTTCTCAAAAAGAAGCTCCAAGCACTGAAGGATCATTAAACCTGGGAGGGCTGCAAAGTAGTCTGCCATTTATAAATTCAGGAAAGAACCCATTGCTTATTGTGGCGGTCTCTGCCTTATTTTCGCGCAATGAAATGTAATACCCTTCTACAATCCTGTTTCTTTTTCGTACTTCTTTATATAGCCCTTCCCGTCCATGCCCAGCAGACTGGTGAAATACGTGGGTTTGTGTATGACCAGAGCAATGGCGAGCCTATTATTTTTACGAATGTTTACCTGCGCGAAAACGGTATGGGTTCCGCTACGGATGTTAATGGCTTTTATAGCATTACCAAAGTGCCTCCCGGAGATTATTCCCTCGTAGTGAAATATGTTGGTTATGATTCCACAGTAATGAACATCACCGTGGAGCCGGGCAAAATATTGAATCAAAATATTTATCTGGAGCCCGGAGCTTTTCAGCTACAGACGGTAGAGATAACAGAGAAAGGCAGTGAGAAACAGGCTGAGACGGGGGTGAGCGTAAAAAAAGTGCAGCCGGTGGAGATTCAGCGAATTCCCTCTGTGGGGGGCGAGCCGGATCTTGCGCAGTATCTGCAGGTGCTGCCAGGTGTCATATTCACGGGCGATCAGGGCGGCCAGATCTATATTCGCGGGGGTTCACCTATACAGAACAAGGTGCTTATGGATGGCATGACCATTTACAATCCATTCCACAGCATAGGGTTCTTTTCCGTCTTTGATGTAGACGTAGTGCGTAATATTGATGTGTATACCGGAGGTTTCGGAGCCGAATATGGCGGACGCATTTCCGCGATCATGGATATTACCACCCGCGATGGAAACAAAAAGGAACTTAGCGGTAAAGTTTCCGCCAGTCCTTTTGTGGCAAAGCTCCTAGTGGAAGGGCCCCTTAAGAAATTCAAAGCTGGAGAAACCAGTTCGTCCCTGCTCTTTACTTCCCGCGCCTCTTATCTGAAAGAATCAGCGCCTATCTTTTATAACTATGCTGACAGCAATGGGCTGCCATATAATTTCCTGGACTTTTACGGAAAATATTCATGGACAGCGCCCGGAGGTACGCAGTTCAACCTGTTTGGTTTTAATCATAATGATCGGGTAACTTTTGATGCCACCACCTACAATTGGAAATCGTCAGGAGGCGGGACCAGATTCCTTGTGGTGCCCTCGCTTTCATCCACTGTGATCTCCGGAAATTTTGCGTACTCTGATTATGCAATGGAGCAATCGCAGCCTGACGAACAGCCGCGATACAGCTTCATTTCCGGCTTTGAGTCAGGATTGGATTTTTCCTATTACCCTGGGAATAATGAGATAAAATATGGTTTTGATATTTCGGGATTTAAAACGGATTTTGAGTTTTATAATGCAGCCAACAGAAGAATAAACCAAACGGATTATACCACCGAGATAGCCGGATTTATAACCTACCGGGCCGTACTCGAAAAATGGGTTATTCAGCCGGGGCTAAGGATGCATTATTATAGTTCGCTTCAGGAAATGTCGCCAGAACCGAGGTTGGCACTCAAATACAACCTTACGGAAGATGTGCGATTTAAAATGGCGGCAGGACTTTATTCGCAAAACTTTCTGAGCGCCCAAAGCGACCGCGATGTGGTGAACCTCTTTTACGGTTTCTTATCAGGACCTGAAGATCTGCCAGACTATTATAAAGGAGAAGAAGTAACCAGCCGCCTTCAAAAGGCCAGGCATGTAGTTTTTGGAATTGAATTCGATTTGGCAAAATATCATGAATTTAATATCGAAACTTATTTAAAAAATTTCAACCAGCTTACCAATATTAACCGGGATAAGATCTTTGATGATTCAAAGGAATTTGAGGATGAACCGGATTATTTGCGGGAAGATTTTATTGTAGAAACAGGAGACGCTTATGGAATTGATTTTCAATATAGTTATGACCGGAAGCCGTGGTATCTGTGGGTAGTTTACAGCTTAGGATACGTAGATCGGGACGATGGGCGCAAAACCTATCATCCCCATTGGGACAGACGCCACAGTGCTAATATCGTAACCAGCTATCTTTTTGGAAAAGACCAGACATGGGAAGTTTCAGCCCGGTGGAATTTCGGAACCGGATTTCCATTTACAAAAACGCAGGGTTTTTATGAATTACTCGATTTTCAACAAAATGGTATTTACACTGACTATACCCGCGAAAACGGTTCACTGGGCATCGTGTATGCCGGCTTGAACGAAGGCCGGTTGCCGGTTTATCACCGCCTGGACCTCTCTGCATCTAAAAAGTTTGAGTTTAAAAATAAAGATAAACTGCAGCTCACGCTGAGTATTATTAACGCATACAATCAGGAAAACATCTTTTTCTTTGACAGGGTAAAGTATCAGCGCATTAATCAATTGCCAATCCTTCCGAGTATTGGAGCTTCCTACTCTTTTTAATTAACCGGTTCTACTTGAAAATAAAACCAAATGGTTCTACTGGTATTTTAATGAAAAGGCACTCAAATGTTCTGCTGGAATTCCCTTTTTACCCCCGCGTTGAACAAGTCCTCCATTGGGTGATTTAGGGGGCTGTTACTATATTCATGATAGAACAATCTAAATATTATCCATTGTTAAAACGTTTGTTTAATTTTCGGTTAATATTTATTTGGCTCGCGCTGTTTTTCTCAGGCACCGCACTGCATTCCCAGGAAAAATATTGGGTTTTCTTTAAGGATAAAAACACGGCTGATTTATTTAATGAAAAAGAATATTTTGACATAAAGGCCATTCAAAAAAGAACCCGTCATAATTTAACATTAAATGATTCTCTCTGCTGGCCTTTGGATCCGCGATATGTTGCGCTGGTGAAGCAAATTGCTGAAGGCATTAATCAGGAAAGCCGGTGGCTGAATGCAGTTTCGGTGTTTGCAACTCCCGGCCAGGTTCGGCAATTGCAGAATCTGGATTGCGTAAAACTGGTGCAACAAATTACTTCAAGCTCCAGGCTTGCCGGTTCTGCTATAATTGGTCCCGATGGCGAGAATGTGGAACTGATGGAGTTCCAGACAGAACGGATGCAGGGAAGCCGGTTCCATCAGGCAGGCTATACGGGTGAGGGCATCAGGATAGCTGTTTTCGATGCAGGATTTCCCGGTGTGGAGGAGCACCCGGCCTTCCGGCACCTCATGCAAAATGGGAGAATTATTGACACGTACGATTTTATTAAAAAGCGAAAGAATGTATTTTATAGTTCCGCGCATGGCACGGCTGTTTTGAGCTGCATTGCCGGGAGATATACCGTTCCTGACGAGCCGGACAGCCTTGTATTTATGGGTTTGGCCCAGGATGCTGAATTCCTGCTGGCAAAAACCGAAAGAGGATTTACCGAATTTATTTCTGAAGAAGACAATTGGATAGCTGCTATGGAATGGGCAGAAAGGCTTGGGGCCGATATTATCAGCAGTTCGCTTGGCTATACCAGCCATCGCTACTTCAGCGAAGAGATGGATGGCCAGACATCCTGGCTGAGTGTGGCTGCCAACCTTGCGGCCAGCCGGGGAATATTGGTGATCAATGCTGCCGGCAACGAGGGACAAAGCAGGTGGCGTACCGTGGCGGTCCCGGCTGATGCTGACAGTGTACTGGCTGTAGGGGCCACCAATCCTTACATGGATGCAGCCACTAATTTCAGCTCGCTCGGACCTGCTTCGGACGGCAGGCTGAAACCTGATGTATCAGCCGTAGGCATTGCGGCTGTGGCAGTGAAGAAAGGATATGCCGTCTTGCAGGGCACCTCCTTTTCAGCGCCTTTGGTGGCAGGTTTTGCGGCTTGCGCCTGGCAAATGGATACTTCGCTCAGCAACATGGAATTGTTCGGCTTGTTGCAGCAGTCCGGGCATTTGCATCCTTATTTTGATCATTCTCATGGCTATGGCATTCCGCAGGCTGGATTTTTCCTGGGGAAAGATTCCACGATATCGCCAACCATAATGCTAATGCAGGAGGAGGAATTGCTGGTTGTGAAGATCATTGGAGCGCTGGCCGACAGCATAGAGAAAGAAGGGGACGAGCCGAAGCAGCGCAATCTCTACTACCGCATTGAAACGCCTGACAACCGGATCAGGAGATACGGAGCCGTATTGGCCGAAACGCTGATACCTTTTCAATTTCATAAAGACGAACTGGAGAACGGAGATATTATCACCATTCATTTTGAGGGATTTACGACTTCATTTATTTATTAAAAATATGTTTAAAATAATAATAATTGCTACATTGATTTTTAGTATTGCACCGGTTTCCACGGCCTTGGCACAGACTGTAATCCTGGAGCAGGAAAATTTATTGGATACAATGAATTCCTCATTTGGCCCAAACAGGAAGCATTTTGTGCAGCTTACGTATGGAATGAATTTCCTTTTTGGACCTGAAGAGGATGGCGCTGAATTGAAGCATTTTGCCTCCCATAGTTTCCAGGTGGGGTTGCGGTATAAGCGTAAACTCAGCTCCACATTTGCGGTTGGCGCTGAAGTGCATAGCATGCATTCCCGTTACAGCATTCAACAAAATGAGGATAAGAAAGTGGGAACTTTAAGAATCCACAACACTGAATTTTTCAATACCACGCATATTATGATGGACGTTTTTTTCCGGATTAATTTCGATCCGGGACGCGGAGATTTTCTCGGCTTTTTTATGGATATTGGTGGTGGTGGCGGCTACCTGCTTTCCTCTGGTTATCAGTATCGTGATAAGCTTCCGGGCGGAGAAATCCGGGAGGTGAAGTATTCAAAACTGCCCATTTTTCAGAATTTCAGCTACCATGCGCTGGCGAGGATCGGGTACACTGGTTTCAGTGTAAATTTCTTTTATCGCTTCTCTGATATTTTTGTAGATGGCGAACAGCAAAGAATAGAATCCGTTGAAAGGAATGTGCTTCCTGATCTTCCACGGATGGGCGTGGGGCTGGAATTGGCTGTTCCTTAATTTTTGATTTAATAAAGAATTAAATCTTCATAAAGGTGGGATTTGTAATTTATTCATTTTTAGCTAAAAATATTATTTTTTTAAATATGGTTCTACTGATAAGTTAATGAAAGAAATGGAGGATGAACAGGTGCTAAAGACTAGTGGTCCTTACCAATGAAAGGATAATCCCCCATCAAGGGTGGGACGAAGGGGGATGTGGCTGCCCTGGCTTCAAGCCACTCCCATTAATTTTCTTGGTACTTTAAATATTAATTTTTAGAATTAACAGAAACATTTTATGTCGTTAAAAATTTCAGTCATTACTATTTGTTTTAATAATCCGGAAGATGTTATTACAACGTGTAAATCTGTTGATCAGCAGACCAGGAAGCCTGATGAGCACCTGATCGTGGACGGCTCTGAAAACCAGGTAATACTGCATTATTTGGAATCTCATCCGCAGCCCGGATTTCGCAAATGGAAGAATGAGCCGGACGAAGGAATAAGCGATGCATTTAATAAGGGGATCCTTCGGGCCAGCGGAGATATTATTCACTTATTAAATTCTGGTGATTATTATTATGACGACACCGTTTTACAGCGGGCGGGAAAGACGTTTGAAGCGAACCCCGGTGTAAAATGGACAAGTGGCAAATACCTGCAATACCGGGGAAATACCTGGATAGAATCGGGCGTACCATTTGAAAAGAAGAAGCTTTACAGAGGAATGCGCCAGGTAGCTCATCCCACCATGTTCGTAAAGAAAGAATTGTATGACCGGCATGGCCTTTATGATTTAGATGTAGAAGTGGCGATGGATTATGATTTTATGGTCAGGATCCGTAACGAAAAATATTTATTTATTAATTATCCGTTGGTTTGTTTTGCTCCCGGTGGAAAAAGCGAAATTGAGTTTGGCACCGGAATTAAAAATATAAAGCACAGCTACCGCAAATACATAGGCCGAAGCGCAAAGCTAAACCTCTGGATGCTTTGGCAGCGTACATTGCCCATCATAATGGGAACCACCCTGGGCCGGCTCCTCTTCAGGATAAAAAACCGTCAGAAAATACAGCGCCCGCCTAAGGGGTAGGGATGTTCTTGGGGGGAACAATTCGGTCGCAGTGAAACCAGATGAAAAACCAGCTTCCACACCAAGCAGTAAAATATATTTAAAGTATGTTTTATTGCAGCTAAAAAAAGTAAAGCCTAAATTTAATATATATCCTATACTGAATAAGGATAAAAATAATAATAATGGAAAGAAAATTTGGTTAGCCAATTCCTTTTGTCAAGTATAGGAGGGAAACGTCTATTTCTCCTTGTTTACGGCCTTAAGAATTTATTACAAATTGGTAGTTATCGAATAAAATAGAATTAGGATACGGCAAGTGCGTCAAAGTTCTTACATTGGAATTCAATATTTTAACCTTTTGAAACCCAATGCAGCCCCAAACCTACCCGGAATATGTATTCCTGCTCGGTGGTCACGACCTCGAAATGGCTGAAATCCGCAAACTGCTGGAGCAGCACTCCCTCCCCTACCATGATGGTGGTTTGTCTTGGAACAACGCCACACTCAGCGCTTACAAGGATATTTGGGACGACCAGCGCTTTTTTGTAGGCATCGAATTGCGGGAAGATATTTCGCCTCCACCCAAATATATTTCCATTGACCACCACAACGAGCGCTCAGATGAGCCTGCGAGTATAGCGCAGGTGGCGAAGTTGCTGGGAATAACGATTGACCGGTGGCAGCAACTGGTGGCGGCAAATGACCGGGGATTTATACCGGCTATGGAGCGCATGGGAGCTACCACCCTGCGGGCAGGAGATATTAAACCGGAATGGTTGCGAAGAACAATAATAACCATAGATTTAAAGGCTAATCAATGACATCATGATAACACCTGAAGACATAAAGAAAAAGCTGGCGGATAAGCTACCGGGTCTGCAGAAACGCTATCCCATAAGTCAACTGGCTTTATTTGGGTCGGTAACACGTGAAGACTTCGATCCGGGCAAAAGCGACATTGACATTATGGTTGACTTAAATGGAGATATGGACTGGAATTATTTCGATCTGGTTTGGGAGCTACAACAGATGTTTCCCGGATACAAGGTGGATGTGATTAGTCGAAATGCCATACAGCCACATTACTGGCCTTATATCGAGGAGGACTTGCAATATGTCTAAACGCAGCGAAAAAGCGATATTACAGGATATAATCATGAACATTCAGGCCATACTGGATTTCACCAGGGGCATGGAATGGGACCAATTCAGTACCGACCTCAAGACCCAATATGCCGTTGACTGCAGCTTTGAGATCATTGGGGAAGCTACACGACAATTGCCGGAAAGCTTCCTCCACTCCCACCCGGAAATTGAATGGCAAAAAATGATTGCATTCCGCAAACTTATTGATACATGAATACTTCCGGGTAGAAAGGAGAATTGAGTGGAACATCATCCGAAACATCCTGCCTGGACTAAAACAGCAATTGGAAAATTTAAAAGACAAGTTATGAGCAACTACGAACTCACATTCAAACTCAAACAGCACACGCCCCTTATCCACTTCCAGCATAGGCAGATGGTTATATTGTGGAGCAAAGCCCGGCATCCTCAACAAAAGTATTGGCGATGAAAGCAGCCATGATAAAGCGTAAGTTGGCAGCGCACCTCCCGGACCTGATGAAGCGCTACCCCATCAAGCACCTCGCCTTGTTCGGCTCCGTAACGCGCGATGATTTTGATCCGGTGAAAAGTGACATAGACATCCTTGTGGAATTTGATGGTGATATCGCATGGGAGTTCTTTGACCTTGAGGAAGAACTACGGAAATTACTCGGAAAAAATGTTGACCTTGTTTCAAGACATGCCTTGAAGCCGCATTATTGGGAATACATTAAAAAGGATGTGATCAATGTCTGACTATAGCCCCAAAATATTGATCATTGACATGCTTGATGCAATAAGCGCCATTTTGGCTTTCAGCGGAGGATTGAGTTACGAAGATTACCTGCGTGACAGGAAAACCCGTGATGCCCTATATAGAAACATCATGGTGCTTGGCGAAGCGGTACATCGGTTGCCCCATCAGTTTATCCTGGCACATCCTGAAATTGAATGGAAAAAGATTGAATCCACCCGCAATGCCTTGGTGCATGGTTATGATAAAATAGATGACCGAATTGTTTGGAACATCATTCAAAACATCCTTCCCGGCCTTAAAGTACAATTGGAAAACCTAAAAGCACAGTTATGAGCAACTATAAACTCACCTTCAACCCAAAGCAACAAACACCCATCATCCACTTCCAACATGACCCGATGGATGCCACCCTTCGGGCAAGGGAACTTAAACCGGGTTGGTTGCGAAGAACAATAATACCCATAGATTTAAAGGCTAATCAATGATATCATGATAACACCTGAAGACATAATGAAAAAGCTGGCGGATAAGCTACCGGGTCTGCAGAAACGCTATCCCATAAGTCAACTGGCTTTATTTGGGTCGGTAACACGTGAAGACTTCGATCCGGGCAAAAGCGACATTGACATTATGGTTGACTTAAATGGAGATATGGACTGGAATTATTTCGATCTGGTTTGGGAGCTACAACAGATGTTTCCCGGATACAAGGTGGATGTGATTAGTCGAAATGCCATACAGCCACATTACTGGCCTTATATCGAGGAGGACTTGCAATATGTCTAAACGCAGCGAAAAAGCGATATTACAGGATATAATCATGAACATTCAGGCCATACTGGATTTCACCAGGGGCATGGAATGGGACCAATTCAGCACCGACCTCAAGACCCAATATGCCGTTGACCGCTGCTTTGAGATCATAGGTGAAGCCACCCGGCAATTGCCTGAAAGCTTCCTCCAGTCCCACCCTGAAATTGAATGGCAAAAAATGATCGCTTTCCGTAACCTGCTAATACATGAATACTTCCGGGTAGAACGAAGAATTGAGTGGAACATCATTCAAAACATCCTTCCTGGTCTGAAACAGCAACTGGAAACTTTAAAAGAGCAGCTATGAGCAGCAATCCTTACCAACTAACCTTCACGCTGAAACAGCAGGATTTCGAGCAGTTTATGCGGGAGCACAAGGATGAGATTACAGCCCTGCGGATATTTTATGACCAGCCTTACGAGCGCAGGAACATTACCTACAGGATGATCACGGAATTGCGAGACGTGTTGCTGCGGGAACGGTCTGCACTGGGCCCCATGCACGTGTGGCAAGCGTATGAGCAGTTGGAGAAGGTGAATGGTCAACGGCATTGGTGGCACTGGTAAGGCACGCAGCAGGTATTGACGGCCAACTGTTGCCATACGAACAAACGGTGAGCGAGAACTTCCGGCAGTGGGTGTTCAGGAAGAATGCCGGGCAGCACAACCGCTACACCGAAGAACAGATGGCATGGCTGCGCCTGATCCGCGACCATGTAACCACCTCCTTTCACTTTGACCGCGATGACCTTAACTTCACACCCTTCGATGCCCAGGGCGGAGTAGGCCGGATGTACCAATTGTTTGGGGAGGAAACGGAAGGGGTTATTGAAGAACTTAATGAAGCATTAGCAGCTTAGTTATGACTAAACAATCGAATAAAAAGGATAAACCTTGGGGTGGCCCTTGGACTGAAAAGAAGCTTGATGCCTTCATTTCATATGTGCAAGAGTACCTTAAGATAATGAAGGACAAATATTGGAAATTAATTTACTTTGATGGTTTTGCTGGAAGCGGTGAAAGAATAGAATATGAAACAGAAGGTATCAAACCATTTTTTCTGACAGAGGAACAAAAAATTTATGAAGGAGCTGCTGAAAGGGTCGTAAAATTAGATCCTCCCCATGTTTTTAACTACTATTATTTCATAGACCTTAAGGAAAACAATATATCAAAGCTTAAAGCCAAAATTAATTCTCTGGAGGAAGCAAAGGGGAAAAAACTGGAATTCCGAGCGGGCGATTGCAACGAACAGATTTTAAAGCTTGCTCAAGTACTTCGTACTAAAGAATACGCTGCACTTATCTTTATTGACCCCTTTGGGATGCATATAGAATGGGAAGCAATTTCCTCTTTGAAAAATACCAGATCAGACATATGGATCTTATTGCCAACGGCAGTAATTATAAACCGTTTATTGGACAAGAACTGCGAACTGAAAAGTATCGCCACGCTCACAAGATACTTCGGACTTTCTGAAGATGAAATCATTTCTACCTTCTATAGAAAAAGTAAGATTCAAAGTCTATTTGGTGAAGATGAAAGGATTGAGAAAGTTCTGGATCCAATTGAAAAAATTGCTGAAGTCTATATTCGACAACTTGGAACCATCTGGAAGTTTGTCACACAGCCGTTAAGATTGAACAATAGGAAAGGGGCACCACTATTTCATCTGATTTTTGCATCCAATAATGAAACAGCCTTAAGAATTGCATCGCATATAATTGCTAAAAAAAGAAGATAATGGCACAATCAAGCATAGAATGGACGGAAATGACCTGGAACCCAACAACGGGTTGCGATAAGGTTTCGGCAGGCTGCAAATTTTGCTATGCAGAAATAATGGCACGAAGGCTAAAGGCGATGGGGGTTGAGAAATATTCTGATGGCTTTAAAATTCGCACCCATGAGCAAGAGTTGGGTACGCCATACAAATGGAAAAAATCGAAAGTGGTATTTGTAAACTCGATGAGTGACCTTTTTCACAAAGATGTTCCTATCGAATTTATTCAGAAGGTCTTTGAAGTAATGCGGGATAATCCTCAGCACGTTTTTCAAATACTTACAAAGAGATCTGACCTTTTGCTGAAATATGACCAAGAAGGATGGTTAAAATGGTCACACAACATTTGGATGGGGGTGTCGGTAGAAGATGCCCGTGTTCTTGAAAGAATAGATCATCTTAGGCAAACTTCCGCGAGGGTAAAGTTCCTCTCTTGTGAGCCATTAATTGGGCCTCTTCCAAACCTAAATCTGAAAAATATTGATTGGGTGATTGTGGGCGGTGAGAGCGGAAGAAAGCCCAGGCCCATGAAAGCAGACTGGGTGCTTGATATTCAAGAACAATGTGAAGTGAAGGATGTGAAATTCTTCTTTAAGCAGTGGGGTGGGACAAATAAGAAAAAAGAAGGACGTGAATTGAATGGCCGAACGTATGATGACATGCCTTCACCAAATGCATAACTTCATAATGAATAAACAGAATCTTCTTCCCCGATTGGCGTCTTTGAGCAGAGACGCCTTTGAAGACTTTATATTTCGCTTATGGAGTGTAGACAATGTACATATTGAAACCTCCTATGTGCATACGAATAGGCTTGACGGTATTGACAAAAAAGTTTATGAACAACATTCGATAACTTGGGAAGATCCGAAAGACTCAAAGTCCTACCAAAGTTTCAACCTGATTGTGCCATTCTTTAAACCCCTTGATTTACTTCTGACATCAAAGAGCATTCATTCAGATTTTAAGGAAGAAAGGAAAATATTATATAGCTATAAGAGAATACTTGATAAGCGAATGCAGGAATGGTTCCTTCCTCAGGATGGAGAGTTTTGCTTGCCTAATATTTATTTTGTCTCGAACATATCTGGAATTAGAAAGGAGGAATATTTTGACAACATACTTCCTCGATTGAGCCCTCTAGTTAAAGGTATTACCATTAGTCAATTTGGGATAGGTACTTATGACAGCTTTATTGATCAAGTTCCTGAAAAAACAGAGGTTGTTCTTAATTCACTACTTCAGCAACACTTTAATCAAATATCAGTAAAGGTTGAAGATGGGCACTATAGATTTGAAATTTATCTTCCGGAAAGTTACTTAACATCAGGGGTTCTTCACAAGAGCCAAAATCCCGTTGAAAGCATCATCACTGATAGATCAAAATCAAATGATAATTATGAAGTTTTGAATGAATTTGCGGACCTTATAAATAGAAAAGCAAAAGAAGATATCCTTGAAAAGTTTATCAAGAAGCATTACCAATTGATATTTGGCAACCACTATGATCGAATTGAAACGCAAGTATGGTTGAAATTTCCAGACCTGGATATATCAGGAAAAAATAGAAGACTCGACATTTTTCTTCGTAATGCGGTTGAAGGTGATTGGGAGCTATTTGAGCTAAAAAGACCAACAAAATTGGTTAGGAGCTATAGAAGCATTCCATCGCTTACTGCTGAGTTTACAAATGCATTGTCTCAACTAAAAAATTACAAAAGAATTCTGTTACAGGATAACGTCCGAAGAAGGTTTGAAAAAGAGGGAATTGATTACTATGAACCAGAACTAAGGCTAGTGATAGGTAGAAAACCAAACATTCCGCAAGGTCAATGGAGGAGATTAAAGACTGAAAATCAAGATAACCTCAAGCTATTGACTTTTGATGATTTATTGGAAGAAATGAAATTTCGCCTTGATTCTTTTAGTAATTCAATTACCTGAAACCAATGTGGAACAATAAAATTTTGAATGACTCTTGTCATACCACCAGTGGTGGTACTCCAAGCCGGAAGAACAAGAGCTTTTATGGGGGCACAATTCCCTGGATTAAATCAGGGGAATTAAATAATTCGACCATCTATGTAAGTGAAGAGTTGATTACTGAAGAGGCCGTTCAGAAATCGAGTGCGAAGATTTTCACGAAAGGCACTTTACTCATTGCCTTGTATGGGGCCACGGTGGGCAAACTTGCATTTTTAGGAATTGATGCTGCTCCAAATCAAGCTATCTGCGGATTGTTTCCAAGTGAGAAACTGGATAGGAAATTTCTTTTCTGGTATCTATTCTTTAAGCGGCCACAGCTAATTAAACAAAGTATTGGCGGAGCTCAACCTAATATCAGTCAAGGCTCGTTGCGGAACTTACAGCTTTCCATACCTCCCCTTTCCGAACAACATACCATCGTGGAGCGGATTGAGGAGCTGTTCAGCGAGCTGGATAGTGGCGTGGAGAACCTGCGGAAAACACAGCTACAACTGAAAGCCTACCGCCAGTCCGTGTTAAGATGGGCCTTTGATCAGCCTTCGCCAATTGTCATGTTGGAACAAATTAGTGAAGCTGTAGGAGGTTATGCTTTTAGAAGCAAAAACTTTGATAATTACGGCCAATATCAGGTAATCAGAATAGGAAATATTAGACCGGGTATTATTAGAACTAATGAATCCCTTGTTTTTGTAAGTGATGTTGAAGATAAAGTGCTTGCGAAATATCTACTTCAGAAAGGCGATGTACTAATTTCTTTGACTGGAACTCGCAAAAAAAGAGATTATGGGTACACCACCATAGTAAACGAGGAAAACTTTCTTTTAAACCAGCGAGTGGCGTACATCAGATTTGATGACCGCTGTCTGCCAAAGTTTTTCCTTTATTTTTCATGGACAGATTTCTTCAAATCTCAATTCTGCGGTTCTGAAACGGGAAATGTAGGACAAGGAAATGTAGACATGAAATCAATAAGACAGACTTCAATCCCTTTGCCCCCAATAGTCGAACAGCACCAAATCGTCCAGGAAATTGAGAGGCGGCTAAGCGTGGCAGACCAACTGGAGCAGTCCATCAACCACAGCCTCCAACAATCCGAAGCCGTCCGCCAAAGCATCCTCAAAATGGCCTTCAATGGCAGATTAACGGAGAAGTGGCGTGAGGAGAATGAGGAAAAGGTTTAAACTTTTTCACGAAATTTGAGCCAATTCAATTTAAAGCTAAAATGAAAACCATAGAAATAGATATTGATCAAATAAAGGGTCCTGGGGAAATTAGGGAATTGATCAAGAAACAAAAGCCCCAAAAGGGGGACGAAGTAAAAGTAGCTACCAGTTTGGATGCTGACAGCTTGGCGTTTTTTGCGGTAGTTCTGGTATTGATAGCCGCCCTATCTTGGTTTTTCAAGAAAAAGGCGAATGACGAATTTGTAGATGGTGTTGAGGAAGATTTTTTTGGCAAATATTCATCAGCCAAGGAAGCAGAGGAGGATATTGAAAAGCAATATGGGATAAAAATTACCATGACGCAAAAAGATGAAGAACACCACGTATTCATAAAGGCAGGTTTGGAGAATATGTCCAACGCCTACGGTGAAGATGAACCGGATTATGACGATGTTGCCGGAGAGCCAAACCCAGATTATAAACCATGGTAGAAGGAAAGATAGCACTTACGGTTCTACCGCAGGATGAACAACAAAAGAAACGTCCGGTATTATTGCTACGGAAACTTTCTGGGTAAGGCGATTACCTGGCATGTGCCATCAGCACACAACTTCACAAGTTTATACCTGATTTTGATAAAAAGATTGAAACCCGTGTTCCCTGGTTCAACCAAACGGGTTTAAAAGCTGCCAGTGTAGTCCGGCTGAGCACCCTTTTCACTTTACCACAAGACAAAATAGAGAGAACCATTGGTGAGGTGCCGGTTCAAGTCCACCAAGATTTACTTCAGCATCTGGCGAATCATCTCACCGAAAATCTTCCATAGCGCTACTGACTGAGTTGATTATTCTGGTTTCCGGCTCACAATCCGCTACTTTTTGAGCCGAATAACTCCTACATTCGGCTCATGTATAATTGGCAACTTCCCGATTGGCCCAACTTCACCTATGAAAGCAGCCACTTGGAAGCTAACCCCATCAAGTTTGCGGAGCAGACCGGGCGCATCAGCGGAATGCTACAAACGCTGCCGGAAAATGAGCAGATGGATGTGATTATTTCCGCATTGGTGACAGAGGCGGTGAAAACTTCAGAGATCGAAGGAGAATACCTTAGCCGGCAGGATGTGATGTCTTCCATTCGCAACAACCTGGGGCTAAATCCAAGTAGATAATTTTTTGTATCTCATTTATGATACACGAATCTTCTTTGTGTCTCATCCGTCTTCACAAAAAGGTTTCGGAAAGGCACATAAAAAAGCATGATGCATTTGCCGAGACGCAGCCCTTCAAGGGTTTTAAACCCTTGAAGGGCTATATATCTATGAAAGGAAATCCTGAAGAATGTCTTAGTGCCTGAACCCCTAAGCCCGTGGATGAAAACTCTGGATCACCGATCTTAAATATTCCCGGTCAAGATGCGTATAGATCTCCGTGGTGGTGATGGAGGCGTGGCCAAGCATTTCCTGGACGGCCCTGAGATCTGCACCGCCTTCTACCAGGTGGGTGGCAAAGGAGTGGCGGAAGGTATGGGGACTGATTTTTTTCGTGATGCCGGCTTTTAGTGCCAGGTCCTTCACCAGTGTAAAGATGGCAACCCGGCTTAATTTCCTGCCGCGCCAGTTGAGGAAGAGATAATCCCGGTTTCCTTGCTGCGGCTCCTGCTCCTGGCGGGTGGTGCTCATATACAGTTTCATTTGGTTCGAGGCCTCCTCTCCTACCGGTACATAGCGTTCTTTGCCGCCTTTTCCATGCACCAGCATATAGCCTTCATCCAGGTTGCATTCCGAGATCCTGAGATTTACCAGTTCCGAGACGCGAAGGCCGCAGCCATAGAGCACATCAATAATGGCCTTATTGCGCTCGCCATCTTTGCGGCTGCGGTCAATCTGATCTATTATCCGGTCAATCTCGCTGAGCGACAGCACTACCGGCAGCTTACGCTCCAGTCTGGGCGCAGAGATGAGTTCAGTAGGGTCTGCCGTAATCACCTTTTCTGATGCCAGGTAACCGAAAAATGCTTTGATCCCGGAAATCACCCGCGCCTGGCTGGTTGTGGCAAAACCAAATTCTGAGTTGACAAAACTGATAAATGCCGCCACTTCCTCCCGCTTCACTTTTTCCGGTCCCAGGCCGGGATATTCTTTGGTAAGAAAATCGGTAAAAAGACGGAAATCAGCCAGATAGGCTGAAATGGTATTGGCGGCAAGCTGTTTCTCCAATTGCAGGTAAAGCTTAAACCCATTCCGGTAACTTTCCCACATACCGGTTATTTCACCTCGCTGGCCTTTTGTTTCGCTGTTGATCTTTCCTGTTTCAGAAAGTCGAGTTCCACCTGGTTTTTCAGCAAATCCACCTGCGTTTCCCTTTTGCGGATGAGGTGCGGACGTCCTTCATGAATAAGTATCTCTGCCGGGCGAAAACGGGAGTTGTAATTGCTGCTCATGCTGAAACCGTAGGCACCGGCATTGTGCATCACCAGCAAGTCTCCCTCGCGCACTTCCGGCAGTTTGCGGTCGGCACCAAACGTATCGGTTTCGCAGATGTAGCCCACCACCGTATAAACCCGCTGCACTCCGCCCGGATTGCTCACGTTGGTGATCTTGTGGTAGGCGTCATACATCATGGGGCGCATGAGGTGATTCTGTCCTGAATCCACTCCGGCAAAAACGGTAGAGACGGTTTGCTTCACCACATTCACCTTTACCAGCAGGTAACCGGCCTGGCTCACCAGGAATTTGCCGGGTTCGAACCATAATTCGAGATCGCGCCCATAATCCTTGCAGAAGGCATTAAAACTCTCCGTTACCAGCTTTCCAAGCTCTTCAATGTTCGTAGTAACGTCTCCATCGCGATACGCCACTTTAAATCCGGAACCAAAATCGAGGTAGGCCAAGTCAGGAAAATCGTTGGCAATGTTGAAGAGGATCTGCAATCCGTTCAGGAAAACCTGTGCATCCAGAATGTCAGATCCGGTGTGCATGTGCAGCCCTTCCACGTTTATTTCGTTGGTGGTGATCACCCGCATGGCATGGCGGATCTGGTGGATGGAAATACCAAACTTTGAGTCAATGTGCCCGGTTTGTATATGCTCGTGCGCACCGCCCAGCAAGTGAGGATTGATGCGGATGCAGACCGGGTAGCTGTTGCCGAACTCCCCACCGAATTGCTCCAGGATCGAGATATTATCAATATTTATCCGCACACCCTCTTTCACGCCTTCGCGGATCTCATCAATCGAAACGCAGTTGGGGGTAAACAGAATTTCCGAAGGTGCAAAACCTGCCTTCAATCCAAGCCGGACTTCGTTTATGGAAACCGCATCAAGTCCGGCTCCCAGATTCTTCAGCAGGCGCAGGATGTTGAGATTTGAGTTGGCCTTGAGTGCGTATTTTATGCTGTGATTCACTCCGGCAAAGGCATTTGATAATTGACGGTGCTGGCCGGTGATTTTATCAGCATCATAAAAATAAAGGGGTGTGTCAAATTCTTCCGCCAGTTTCAATACAGGGTATCCGCCCACCAAGAACTGGCCGTTTTGTAATTCCATCAGGTTGGTTTTAATAATGCAAAAGTAAAATGAAAATTGGCGGCTAAGGTTGAAGCCACCATTGGAAATGCGCGGAGGCTAATAATCCGGGCGCTTAAAAATTTCTGTGTAGATCACCGCTTTAACCGGGTCAAAATCTTCCATTAATGAAGCAGGATGATATTCCGGAAGCGGCTCGCGTTTTCGTTCCTGCTTTTCTTCTTCCAGGCGTTTTCGCTCCTGTGCAGCCCGTTTCTTTTCCTGCTCTGTCCGGAGCCTGGCGGCTTCTCTGGCAATATCGCCCTGGCGCTGCAGCTCTGCCATATCGCGGGCATTACCCTCTGCCTGCTGCCGTGCCGATTCCTCTTCTTCCTGCCATCGCGGCCCGAGAAGATCTTCCAGTGGATTATATTCCTTCTGCTGCTGCTCCCGCTCGTCAGCCAGCGGCTTCTGCCTGAACTCGTCTTGTGATACTGGCTGCGGTTGTTGGGGCCGCACCTGCCTGCGGGGCTGCTGTGGTTGCTGTGGTTGCTCCTGTCCCGGAGGTTGCTGTCCCGGCCTGTTCTGCTTATACTTCTTCCCCGCATTCCAAAAGGTATAGATGAGGTAGATGATGAGAAAAAGAAAGGGAGCATACTGTTCCATGGGGCAAAGTTAAGGCAATGTGCCCGGAACAAGAGGAATACGATCAGGAATGGACCTGGATCCAGGACGTTTTTCTGATCCAGTTTCTATCATTGTTAGAATCAGTTTTTGCCGATCTCCCTGGTTTTCAGCAAAGAAATTTATTGATCACAAATATTATTTTGCAAATGCAACGATGTTGCAACAAGCGATTACCTTTGCGCCCTCACAATGTAAAACCAATCAAATAATGAAACACCTGAATGCCATCCTGCTGGCAACTTTGGTCGTATTGATGTTCTCCGCATCCTGCAAAAAAGACGAACCCGATGATCCCATCATTCCCCATGAGGAAGAAGTAATCACCACCTTGCGCTACTCTTTAATCCATGATACCGTGGGAATCCCGGTTGTCCTCAGCTTTCAGGACCTTGACGGGGATGGCGGCAATCCTCCTGTAGTTACCGCTGACACCCTTCGGGCACATACTACCTATTCCGGATCGCTTACATTGTTAAATGAATTGGAAACACCGGCAGAAAATATTACGGAAGAAATTGAGGAAGAAGCGAGTGACCATCAGTTTTTCTTTCAATCAACCCTTAGCAATTTGATTGTGGAATATGATGATGCAGACGAAGATGGCTACCCGGTTGGGCTTTCCACCACCCTTACCACTGGCAGCCCCGGATCAGGAACCATTACCATTATTTTAAGACATGAACCGGAAAAAGATGCAGCGGGCGTTGCCAGCGGAGACATTGCCAATGCCGGAGGCGAAACCGATATTGAAGTTACATTTAACGTAGATGTTAAATAACAAAACCCTTTTATTCTTCGCATTCTTTTTCCTGCCTGCCATTGCTTTTTCGCAAAATTGTAATGTAAATGTTTCCGGTTATATATGGGATGCCAGTACTGGCGAGCCTATTTCCGATGCGCATATTTATTTGAAGGAAGCCAGGAAAGGCGCGGTGAGTGACAGTGCCGGCTTTTTCCGGCTTTCTTCCGTTTGCCCGCGCAACTACCATCTTTCGGTGAGCCACATTGGATGCAAAACCAGGGAATTGTACATGACCATGGAGGCTGACACTACGCTCCACATTGTGCTGGACCATGACAGCCGGTTGCTCGACCAGGTGACTTTTATCAGTCCGGGCGGCAAAACCACAACTGCGGAAAAGCAATCCCTCAATGAAAAGAATATTGCGGAAAATGCCAATGAGAATCTGGCCAACATGCTTTCGTCCATTTCAGGCGTGCGTGTAATTCGCAATGGGAATAATATCTCCACCCCGGTTGTACATGGATTATACGGAAACCGCTTAACGATTTTGAACAATGGCGTAACCCAAAGCGGCCAGCAATGGGGCACAGACCACAGCCCTGAAATTGACCCGTGGGCAGCCAGCCGGATCACCGTGATAAAAGGTGTGGGAGCACTGGAATACCAGGGAAATTCATTGGGAAGCATTATTCTGGTGGAACCCAGAAAAATAGAAAAAGAGCCGCACATGCACGGAAAGGGAAGTTATTTCTTTGAAACCAACGGGAACGGCCACGGACTAAATGGGCAATTGCAGCAACATTATGAAAAACCGGCTCTGGGATGGAGGGCGGTAGGGACTCTTAAAAAAAGCGGTGACAACGAAACTCCTGATTATTACCTGCGAAATACCGGACGCGAAGAAGCCAATATTGCTGTACAACTGGAAAAAGCATTTTCCGAAAGATGGACTACCGATCTCTATTTCAGCTCTTACAACACGAATATTGGTGTGCTAAGGGGCTCGCATATCGGCAACCTCACTGATCTTGAAGAAGCGCTTACCCGGGAAGTTCCATTTTTTACAGAAGAGGATTTTTCATATAATATTGAGGCGCCCTACCAAAAAGTGAATCACCATTTAATTAAATTTCATAGTAATTATTTTATTACTGATAATTTATGGTTTGACCTTACTTATTCAGGGCAACTCAACTACCGGAAAGAATTTGATGTGCGGAGAAGTGGGAGAACAGAGGACCCTTCGCTAAGCCTGCGGCAATTTTCACATTTTGCTGAAGGCAGGATCAACCGGCAGTTTAGCAAGGGCTGGAAAGTAAAGTCCGGGTTTCAGTTTAACCGGGTGGACAATATAAACCTCCCTGAAACCGGTGTACTCCCTTTAATTCCTGACTATATTTCTTACGAAAGCGGAATTTTTGTTTTGGCATCAAAAACAAAGGAAAAAGCGCTCTTTGAATTTGGGGGACGTTATGATTATGAAGACCGGAGAATTGCAGCAATCTCTTCCTCTGTTCCCAGGGAAATTATTCGTTATGATAATAGCTTTCATAATCTTGGGGCTGCCGGGGGCTTCAATTATGAGTTGATTAAATCTTTAAGTATTGCATATAACCTCGGCTACGCATCCCGAAATCCTGAAGTGAATGAACTGTACAGCAACGGTCTCCACCAAGGCGTGAGCGGCATTGAGGAGGGCGATCCGCTTTTAAAACAGGAGCAATCAATAAAAAACACTTTTTCTTTAAAAGGAAATATAAAAAATAAATTGTTTTTTGAATCAATGGTTTATTTGCAACAAATCAATGATTATATATTTCTTAACCCAACCAACGAGGTACGTTTAACCATACGCGGGGCGTTTCCTGTATTTGAATATGAGCAAACAGATGCCCGCCTTTTTGGAGTTGATGCAGCGGCTACATACAAAATTCTTGATCATTTTAATACTGTAATTAAATACAGCTTTATCAGGGGTCAGGACATCAGCAATAACCTGCCATTGATATATATGCCTTCCAACACCATTTATGCTGAATTGAATTACCAGTTGCCCAAAATTGGAAAGTTTGAGAACCTTGAACTCCAGGTAAATAACCGATATGTTTTTGAGCAGACCTACCTCCTGCCAAACCAGGATTTTACGGCCCCACCCCCAGGCTATAATTTAGCCGGACTAAAAGCCTCTGCTGAAAAGCAATCGGCCAAGATGAGACATAACTTTTTCATAAAGATGGATAATTTATTTAATGTGGCTTACCGTGATTATCTCAACCGTCAAAGATATTTTGCCGATGATCTGGGATTTAATTTAATTATTGGGGTCAGTTCATCATTTTAAAAAATCAATCCTTCATTCCATGAAATATAAACCGCAAAAAATAAAGGATTTGCTAAAAGACCGGAAGCTGAAGGCCACGCCAACCAGGGTGGAAGTGCTGTCCATTATTTCAGGGTTTGAAAGTGCAGTACCGCATTCCGAAATCCAAAAATCACTACAGGATTATGACCGCATCACGCTCTATCGAACACTTAACGCGCTGATGGACAAAGGAATTATTCACAAGGCATTATCAGACGAAAATGAGACTTTTTATGCGCTCTGCACCAACCAGTGTACTACAATAAACCACAATCATAAACATATCCATTTTAAGTGTATAAGCTGCCAGGAAGTAACCTGCCTCCAGGCTGAGCACCCGGTGAATATTTCTGTTCCTGATTATATAATACATACTATTGAAATTGCCGCCACCGGCCTCTGCCAGAAATGTATCCGTTAATTCAAAATAATCGTAATTCACCGGGCGGAAGCCCGGAGTTACATGGCTGACAAAGATGGCCCGGCAACCAAAATCGGCATAAATCGCTACCGTATGCTTTAGTTGCTTTTATCCCTTACTTTAGCCCAAAAAAAACCATGATTTTCAAACTTCATATTTCGCTGGACTATACTGATCCGCTGGTTTGGCGCAGGTTGCTGGTTCCCTCAGCCAATTTCTCGCAACTACATTGGATCATTCAGCATGCCTTCGGCTGGGAGAATTCCCATCTCTATGAATTTACCATTGTTCAGGATGGTGAAAGCGTTTCGATAGGGCCGCCCAATGAAGAATTTCCTGATGTGGTGGCTGCCGCTAAAGTGCCATTGAGAAAATACCTGACTAAGCCGGGTCAGGAGGTGAGCTACCTCTACGACTTCGGTGATTCCTGGGAGCATACGATCAAATTAGAGGAGATTTCCCGGCATAGCCTGAAAGTGCCGCTGTGCATAGATGGAGGTGGCGCATGCCCTCCGGAGGATATAGGCGCAATACCCGGATATTATGAATGGGTCGAAGCCGTAAATGATCCCAAGCATCCTGAACACCAGGAAATGCGTGAATGGCATGGAATGAAACGTGGCGCAAAATGGGATGTAGCGCATTTTGACGTAATAGAGCCTAACGCACGTCTTCAGTGAAGCAGTGAGCAGTGAAATAGTGAATTTCGATTTGCTTACTGGTATCTGACAATTGATAACCGATAAATATTCAAATCTATGCCTGTAACTTTTTCTAAGAGTCAAGCAATTAAATACCTGAAGCAGAAATCGCGGTCGCTCCCCGTGCATGATTGTTTAGTGACTGCTAACTGGCCGGAAACAGGACTGGCTACCTGTTTGATCAGCCGCCAGATGCCGGGTGGCAATTTCATTTTTGCCATTTTTCTGCTGGATACGTTTTGCCTGGGAGTTAAAAATGCCATGTATAACCTGAATCTGATACCCAGGGATTATAAAGAAATGAAAGAACGCGTTATACAGCAATCAGGGGGGAAGATTATAGAAGTTGATATTCACTATTTTCACAACCTGGTTTATGGTGCGGTTGACTTTGCCGAAATATATGGATTCAAGCCGCATAAGGACTTTGCCATTGCCGAATACCTGCTGGATCCAGACCTGATCACGGAGGGGATTGATGAACTGGAATTCGGACTTTCGGGGAAGCCTCACTATATCCGTGGCCCTCATGAATCAGACGCTGATGTGAAGCGTATCCTTAAAACCTTGGAGAGAACCGCAGGAAAGGCCAATTTTACAAAGACCATCACTGATTAACTGATCACTGAACGACTTCTCCGCAAGTCAATTTGCCATTCTTTTTGACCTGACTTCCAGTCAATAAACAGATATCCTGAAAAACTTTACATACTGAACTCGGAACGTTGAACGACCGAACACAAAACACGGAACCCAGAACCAACCTGTCGTAATGATTCGACAAATTATAGATAGTTTTGTCGAACAGAAAAGACATTTATATGGAGGTTTTGTGGTCAAGGCTTTCCTGGCAATAGATGATGTCGGAACCGGATTTAATAAAAAAATACCGCTGTGGCTGTTTGGATTTTTGTGTTAAAATAGTGGAAACAGTAAACACGATGAACGGTAAACGGTGAACATTGAACGATGAACTGTGAAACCATGCCTGGACACTGAACTCTGAACTCTAAACTCTGAACACTAATCTCTACACCCTTTTCCACCGCAAAGGAATGCGCAAAGAACGTTGAGAAAGTAATGTACAATACACCTGCTGATGCAAAACTCAAAACAACTCACTGCCTGAAGGCTTTAGTATTCCTTAGCTTGCCTCATATCTAATCAGCAAGCACAAGAAATAAAAACTGCCTGTTAAAAAATAATTGACTTAATTAAAATTAAATCTTATGAATATCTCCTTAAATTTATTTCAAAGAGGTGAAACGCTTGCCCAGATGTTTGGCTTCAGCTTCTTCCTCCATTGACATTATTGCAGGTTTCCGGTTTGGCCCATTTCCAACCGGGAATTTTCGATAGGTGAATCATTCACTAAAATCATCTATTATTGCGCTATCAATTTCATTTAATAATATAATCTCATGATAAAACACTTGACAATTCTTGCTTGCTTACTGGCTTTATCTAATGGCCTTTATGCGCAATGGGACACGATCAGCACGTTTAACCAGGTGATCTCCGATTTGCAGACCCATGATGGTAAATTATTTTTAGGCGGAGGCTTTACCAAAAATGAAGACCAGACTTGTAATTGGTCGGCTTACTACAACGGAAATTTTATAACCCGCCACACTGCGCTTATTGGCGGTTCGGGAATCAGACAAATGGCGGAATTCAATGGGGAACTTTATAGTGTTGGCGCCCTGCATATTGGTTTTGGCACCGGTGTGTCACTGTGGGATGGAAGCACATGGGTAGACGGGGGTTCTACCAATTACAGCCACTCAGTGATTTATGCTGATGAAAATGATCTTTACGTGGTGAGCGATGACGATATCGTCAGAAAGAAAACTGGTACAGGAACTTTTGAACACCTTATGACGAAGCCTATTTCGGCCATTGTACGATATAAAGACGATCTCATTTTTGCCGGAAATTTTGACTCCATCAATGGGGTGATGGCCAAAGGGATTGCCGCGTGGGACGGAACAACCTGGCGGCCGTTGGCAGGTGGCACTTCAGGTGGCATCGGAAACATGATCGTTTATAAAGACGAGCTATATGTTTCCGGATCAATAAATAATGCAGGAGGGGTTTCGGTAAAGCGCATCGCTAAATGGGACGGTACCGAATGGTTTGACGTAGGAGGCGGCATTACGGGAAATTCGTTCAATGGCATACGGGATATGGCCGTTTACCGGGATCATTTGATTATTGTGGGCGATTTTGATGAAGTTGGGAGCAGCAGTATGGAAAATGTTGCCATGTGGGATGGCAGCACATGGAAAGGCCTTGACCTGGGATTCTCTTTTCCTAACTGTGTGGAAGTGTACGATGACAAATTATATGTCGGCACATTCGATTTTGATAGAACGCATCTGCTTCGATATGCCGGTGACATTGCCGGAACCGGAGCATCCGAAAGAATGCGAAATATCAGCATCTACCCAAACCCGGTTAATGAGGTTATCAATATAAATATAGAAATAGCCGGGACGGAAAATATACAGATCCAGGTGATGGACATGCTCGGCAAAGTGATGCTGCGCGAGGAAATTACCCTCGCGGCACAAGCATCAATTAATTGCAGTGCACTGAAACCCGGCACTTATATTTTATGGATTTCGGATGGTACAAATGATGGAACCGTGCGAAGGAAGCTGATTAAAATATAGGTTGCGGTTCCCGTAACGGCCAGACGGGCTTCACTTCCATTAGATATCGTAAATAATATAAACCACGATTTACTGTTATGATCTCTTCGTTTTTGATTATTGAGAGCTACAAATAAATCGTGAGGTGATCTTGGCCCTTAAGAATAATTCGGGGTTGAAAGATCCATGAGGAATTGAACCTGAATAAATTTTAGCGGAAAAGAAGGTTTGACTTTTTTAATTTTATGATTATAAAATTTTGGCTATAAAAGCACAACGCATTACCAGGGTCTGGTAATGCGTTGTGCTAAACTGATCCTGATCAGGTATCCTACTTAATCTGGATTTTCTTATTTCCTATTATCTGACCACTGGCATTTTTTAAATTAACAAAATAAATACCGGGTAAAGTATTGTCAGGAATAGAAATGGAAAACTTGTCCATCCGGGGAGATTCCATCTTTTCTTCATAAATAACCTGTCCCATTAAATTGATTATGTGTACCGAATTAATGGCCGCTGATGAACTCAATTCAATATTCAGGTCACTTCCTTTATTTACCGGATTAGGTCCCAAAGTCAGGTCATTGGCTGCAAATTCTTCTACGGAAGATTGTTCATCGCCCAGCGCTGCGGCACCTGGCCGGTAGACAAGATTTGCTACTGCAGAGCCTTCTATGTCCAGGCTCAGCACAGGAGAGCCGAATCCGGGAGCATAGATCACATAAAAACTATCTGCTGCAACTGCTCCCTGCGTAAGTCCGAATGCTGCCATTAGGGGCGCGGGGGCGGGTGATCCACCCAAGAAAGTACTGTCGGTCGCGATTCTTACAACGCGGATCAGCAGCCCCTTAAATGGCTTGGAAGGTGACCCGTCAGCGCGTGGGATAACAACCTTTCCTTCGCCAACCACATCGCGATCTTGAGTAAAGTAGCGTACATATTTTCCTGGTGCTTTATTCAGACCAAAGGCGGCCACCGTCAATTCGTAATCAATGAACTGCTCATACGCCATTGACCATTGATTTTGGTAGCTAACCGGAAACTTAAGCTGATTATACGTTCCGGGATAAATGTAGCTGCCACCGACAAAGCGCAACGAATCATTCGCTCCACCGGTGCTGGAAGCAATTGAATAGGTAACATCGGTAATGTCTCGTCCTATTGGATACCATCCATCGGCATCCAGGGCCTCGTACTCCTCGCTCTGAATAAAATATCCCTGAAATGTCAGGTTCCGGCTTCTGTAATTCAGGGCATTGGGATAGTTTGAATTCGCTGAGGCATCCATGTATGTACTAACGCCAATAGTGTCCTCTGTAGCAGCAGAGTATTCCCACACTTGATCTGTACCATGCGCTGGAGAAATAAATGATGAGTTAGCAGCAATTACAAATGTGTCCACGAAGTCAGCAGCTCTGGGGAAATCAGATTGAGACATCGTGACTTGAGAGAATGCCTCGGAACTCAACCCTATCATGCAAATCAGCAGAAATAGGCTGGTGTTAAGTTTTTTCATGTTAGTGTTTTGATTAATTGGTTAAAAAAAGGAAACATTAATTGTGCAATGTTAATCATAATATCTCTATTGCATACCCGTGGTTTCATAATAAATTATTTTATAGGATAAATTATAAAAATGCGGCACGAATTACAACCTAAATTATATTAAACAAATAAATAAGATTTTCCTTAATACTGGCCTTGCTTCTTTATCATTTTAAAAATAATAATTAGCAAACCCGTATAAATCCCTATAAATTATAGCTGACAAATTTCCCTTTAAATTCAAGATATGAGTTCTTAATTAAAAGGAATAGAAAAATCGACCTGCGATAGCGCAGATACATTATATTTCCCACTCCTCACAATAACTTTTTCCACCGATCGTGATTAACTGATCTTCTACGTTTCATTTCTGCTTGCAATCTTTGCGGGATGACTGAAACGATGGACTTTGCAGGCAAAATAGACAAGCTCCTCAATAAGAGTGCTCCCAAGCAAACTCTTGAGAAAGGAATCCTCATTTTTTTTTCAAAGAAGGTGAATATGGAGCGGGTAAACTGGAACTCAGGAACGGCCAGCTTTAAGGTGCAGGGAACGAACCTGTACACCGTGAAATTATGGTTTTCTACCAGGAAGAAGTTTTCCTTGCTTCATTATGAATGCACTTGTCCTTATCCCATGACACCGTGTAAACACCAGGTGGCTGCCCTCTTCGCGCTGCAAAATGCATGGAAAGAAAAAGAGGGCGCGTCAGGGAATCTCCGAGTTCTCCCTGACAGCCAAGAATCCGCTCCTGATGCCATTCCTGAAAAAGGTAGCGTAAGGCTTACCATGAAAAATAAAAATACTATGCATCCGGCATCAAAACCATACCTGATTCCGGACCTTAGCAGCCTTACCCAATCAGACTTGTACAATCACGTTGCTTCTGCAAGCAGAGACCCTGATGCCCTGGAAGAATATTCCCTGACCTTCAGGCCGCACACCATCTTTGCGCAAGCGGCATTTATTTCAGGCTGGAGATCGCGGGAAACCTTTGAGGTGGTGCTGAAACAGCAGGAGAATGACTTGGCAGTAACCTGTTCCTGCAACCGAAAAGTGAAAAAGCTTTGTCTCCACGGCTATAGCGTGCTATACGAATTAATGGAAACCCGCGAGCTATTTCTTAAAATGCTTAACCCTGATCTTCTTGCTATTGACGCCAAAAGAATAATGGAGAGATTAGGCTTGCCCGCTGATGAGAATTGGGAGAAATTCCTGGCCATGCAATATGATGAAGACGGACTTCAATTTATCCCCACCGGGAAGTACAAAGGGCTAAGTAACCCGAATCACTTTAATCAGGAACTGCTTTCGGCAATAGTAGAAGGAAAGCCTGAAAAGGAATTACAGATCCCATCCCCGCAGGAAGTTTACCATCAGGGATATTGCTTCTTTTCCGACCCTGAGACAAAGGGACTCTCTATTGTTCCTATAGCCGGAGTATTAGGGCCTGCCGGAAAGAGTTTTCAGAAAAAAATAAAACCGGTAGAAAAGGTAGCTGATGTAGGAATATTAGAATATGAGGATACTGATTTTCCGCTGATGAAGGTTACCAGGCGGCTTCGGCATCATAGCTTTAATTCCCGGGAGCAGGAGGATGTTTTCAGCGAACGGTTCCATCTGCTTCACTCAGTTGCCGATGTTTTAGAGAACCATCCCAGGCTTTATATTTACCAGGGTGCAAATAATCCCCAATTCCATGTTTCTAAAAAAGACCTGAAACCGGTGAAGATGGTATGTTCCAGCCCTCCGGTGAAAATGGTGCTCACGGAAGAAGATGGCTTTATCACGGCCTCTCCGCATCTTTTTATCAATAACCGGTTGCACCCGCTTCGCTCCCCCCAGGTACACTCGTACGAGTCCCTTTGCCTGGAGTTTGGAGATACACTGTACCTGCACTCCTCCCTGCGCGAAACACTGGCCTTTGAAGTGATGCTGCGAAATGAGCCGGTGATGTGCGCCACCGCTAAATTTCCGGAAATGGCTGCCAATTACCTGGCTAAATTGGCTCCAAAATATGAAATAGATTTCAGTGGTATTTCATCATTTAATATTGAAACTAAAAAACTAAGTCCTGTGCAACGGTCCATTTATTTATCAGAAGTAGGCAATTTCGTAATATTTAAGCCGGTGGTACAATACAAAAAGAATCACCAGGTAGAGGTGCTTTCAGGCCATGATGTGGTGGACGTGGTAAAGGGCAAAAGCATAAGAAAACTGCAGCGCGACAGGGAATTTGAACTGCATTTTCTCAACGATTTCCGGCAATTGCATCCGGTTTTTGAAATACAGCAGCGGAGCGATTTTTTTCATTTGACTTTTGAAGATTTCTCAGCCGGGCAGTGGTTCCTGAAGGCTTTTCCTAAAATGCAGGAAATGGGTATTGAAGTTTTTGGCTGGAAGGAAATGAAGAATTTCAAAGTAAATCCTCATCCGCCAAAAATATCCTTTAGCGTGAACCATAAAACCGACTGGTTTGAGGCCAAAGCGGAGATCGTTATTGGTGACACCCGCATTTCGCTGGCCAACCTCAAAAAGAGATTTTCTCCTGCTGATGGATACGTGAAACTGGATGACGGAACAATGGGCATGTTGCCGGAAGAATGGGTAAAGAAACTGGAAAGTATTTTTCAGCACAGCGATATAAAAGGCAACAAACTGAAAATCTCCGATAAACTATTCAGCCTTGTGGACGATCTTTTTGATAATATAAATGATGAAGATTCACGGGCATTTATCGAAGAGAAAAAACAAAAATTGTTAAATTTCAACAAAATTCAACAGCAGCCAGTGCCGGAGGGCATTCACGCTACTTTAAGGCATTACCAGGAAGACGGCTACAACTGGCTTTGCTTCCTGGATGAATTCGGTTGGGGCGGCATTCTGGCGGATGATATGGGCCTGGGCAAGACCCTCGAAATGATCACGTTCCTAAAAAAGATACTAGAGAATAACAGCCAAACCAACCTCATAGTAGTGCCCACTTCGCTCCTGTTTAACTGGGAAAACGAATTGAAGAAATTTGCGCCCGACATTAAGGTGCATTTTTATTATGGGCAGGATCGAATTAAAAATACTTCAGAATTTGATCAATACGAAATTATTTTTACCAGCTATGGTCTCATGGCCAATGATATTAAATTACTGAGTGATTATCGTTTTAATTATGTGGTGCTGGATGAATCGCAAGCCATCAAGAATCCTGCTTCGAGGCGGTACAAGGCTGCGCGGCTGCTCCAGGCCAATAACCGCATAACCCTCACCGGTACGCCCATAGAGAACAATACTTTCGACCTGTACGCGCAAATGAGTTTCCTCAATCCCGGTCTGTTGGGCAGTGCCGCTTCTTTCAAGTCAGAATATGCTAAACCGATAGACCAGCAGCGCAATGAAGCAAAAGCCGCCAGCCTGCAGAAGATCATAAATCCGTTTGTATTGAGGCGCACCAAAGAGCAGGTAGCCACGGAACTGCCGGACAAAACCGAGGACATTATTTATTGCGAAATGAAAGCCCCGCAGCGAAAAGTTTATGATGCTTTCAGGAATAATTACCGCAACCGCCTCCTGAAGAAGATTGAGCAGGACGGACTGGCCAAAGCCCGCTTCTCTGTACTGGAGGGGCTTACCAAACTGCGCCAGATCTGCGACACGCCAGAAATATTGAATGAAAAGGAAAAATACGAAGGCCACTCCACCAAAATTGAAGAATTGCTGCGGCACATAAAGGAAAAAACCGGTAACCATAAATTACTAGTATTTTCCCAGTTTGTTCAAATGCTGAAAGTAATAGAACGCAACATTAATAACGAGGGAATTTGCTATGAATATCTGGACGGAAAAAGTTCGGTAAAAGCGCGCCTGCAGAGTGTGCATAATTTCCAAACAGATGCCAATTGCCGCGTATTTCTCATCAGCCTCAAAGCGGGCGGTACCGGCCTCAACCTCACCGCTGCCGACTATGTGTATATTGTAGACCCCTGGTGGAACCCCGCAGTAGAGAACCAGGCCATAGACCGCTGCTACCGCATTGGCCAGGACAAAAAAGTGATCGCCTACCGCATGATCTGCAAAGACACCGTGGAAGAGAAAATCCTCCAACTCCAGGAAAAGAAACGAGCCGTAGCCTCCGAGATCATCTCCACCGATGAGAATGTGCTAAAGCAACTTGGGAAGAAGGATATTATGGGACTGTTTGGGTGATGTAGCTCGTAGTTGCACTACGAGTGGCCCGGGTACGGGCCGCTGCGGGTGGTGATGTTGCAGCAGCTATTCGCTATCGCGAATGTCTCGGAATGCAATTCCGAGCTACATTGGATTCAATGCTGGCTTGCAGTAGGAATGTGGCCAATCTTCCCAGCTTTTGACCAATGCTGCTTTTACCGGATTATTTAGCACATACTTGATTATTCGTTCCAACTCATTTCCATCACGAACGCAGTGATCGTATGATTCAGCTTGCCAGAAGTTGCCAGTGCGGTTCAGCAGCTTGTCTGACTCCCGGGCTGTATGCCGTTTGTGCGATTGCAGGATTCGGAATAGCTCCTTCTCCGGTTTTTCCACAACCAGATGTACATGATTTGGCATAATGCAGAAACTAATGAGCGTCCAATCGCGGCTATCGAGATAATGCAGGCTGTCGACTACAATTTTAGCGATGGCTGGTTCTGAAAGATACGTGGGGCCGCTGTTGGCTTTGTCGAGCAGATTATCAAATAAGCCGAAGTAGCGGGATTGGGCGGTTTTTACTCGCTGTCCCTCATTATTAGCGGAATTCAATTCCGACATATAATCCGCTTTTAATTTGTCCAGCACTTCTAAGGGTATTGAATTAAATAGCCTATAGGTGATGAAGAAGATACCATCCTGAGGCTGGTAATGTGGTAAATTCCGGTGATAATGTTCCTTCGGGTAATACATTGAGCTAAGGTAGTAAATGTAATTCGCAGTTGCACTGCGAGTGGTTCGAAATACGGGACTCTTGCGGGCGGTGATGTTGCAGCAAGTATTCGCTATCACGAATGTCTCGGAATGCGAGTGGCCCGGATACGGGCCACTGCGGGTGGGGTATGGCAACACCTATTCGCGGGCGCGAATAATCGGAATGCAATTCCGATCTACATTGGCGATACCAGCCTCAACCTCATCATGGCTATGGAAAAGGGTTGGCAACTTTATTTTTTCAATATACTTTAGCACTTTTACCAACGAACATTTTTCAATAAAACTGATAATTTTTTGTTTAATAAAGAATGGACAAAAATTCCTTGGTAGGGAGTTACGACTACTAAATGCCCGTTTCGCCCCGCAGCGAGAAATCACTTTGCCTGTACTGGCATGGCAATAAGAAGCACCCTTCATCAAGCGCTTCCAGATAGAGCCACACGCATTTGGCCGCAAATTTTATTTCTCCGTATGGACTCCGACCTCAAGTTCGCCACCGATAAGATGGGCATCAACCAAACTGTTTTTGGTCAATAATAAGACCTGCATTGGATCACGTTAATGCAACCCAACATTGTGCAAGATCACTTATCTTAGCCCAAAAATATTCCATGAAATTATTCAAATTTTTTGCACTGCTGATATTTGTATCGTTTATCGGCATGGCCACCCATGCCCAAGTGAAGATCAATGCATATTTCGATGGCGGTCCCTATAAGGATATGTGCGTGAATCTATCAGGCATGTCAATTCCTGTTCAACATACTCCCCGACAAGACACCATCACTTGTACATTTGAAATAAACAGAGGGTCTGGATTTGTGCCTTTCTCCGACCCTGATCCCCATTTTAAAGTTTATTCGATTGACCCTTGGGGTGCATCCATTCATTTTAATGGGAATGCCGCTGCCATTGATGGTTGGTCCATTCGGGCTATCGTAGGGGCCAAGGGATTCATCAGCGACACCACCGACATCCTGACATTCAGACTTAATAAAAAGGTGGTTGACTATTTTAGCGATACAGCCTCCTGCTACCCGGTGACACTGGACTTTCCACAGCACCAAATACTTGGGTGGACCCTGAACGGAGTAGACACACACGTAACGTCATTAGTTGTATCTACAACCGCAAAAGTGGCGCTATACCTTTTCGACAGCACACAGAGTGATTGTCCCGCAGTGGACACCATTCGTGTGACAATTGAGCAGGTAGGACATGTAAGGGGGAAAGTGACGGCCAGCACCGGTCAGGGTCTTTCCACCTCTAAGTTGTTGATGATACGGCACAACCCTATTGACAGCACTATCGTGGCGGTTGATTCGGTGCTTACCGATCAGCATGGGAATTTCAGCATGTTAGCCCATGATTCCATCTTCTATCTCAAGGCCATTCCTGATTCATCTGCATATCCGAACCAAATTCCGACTTATTCGGACACCACTGCGTTTTTCGTAAATGCCAAACCTTTTTATCTGGACTGTGATTCCATTACCATTGTTAATTTCAGCACACTGGCAGGTGCCAATCCTGGTGGTCCAGGATTTATTGGTGGCACCATCAGCCAGGGCGCCAACAAGAAAAAGGGAGTAGGCGATCCTGTGACCGGGGTAAGGGTAGTGCTGATGAATGCCAATAAAGAACCTGTTGCTTTTGGGGAAACGGATGCGGATGGAAAGTTTTCCTTTTCCAATCTCAGTACCGGCAAGTATTACTTTTTTGTGGATGATCCTAAAATTCAGAATGGAATTGCCCCTTCACTCGAGGTCACATCAGCGGCTTTCCAGTTTCCAGATCTCAGTTTTGTCCTGAACAGCGATCATCTTGTACTGGAATCAATAAGTGGAATTGAAGCGGCTGAAGCAACCTTTTCCATTCATCCCAATCCTTTCCGGGATTTTATAGTGATAGACACACCCAATGATTTGATCAACCGGGTTGAGGTTTATGGAATGGATGGCAGGCTATATTTTGCAAAGGAGATCAAGGGTTCAGCCAATGGCAGGCTGAACATTGATCTTTCCAACCTGGAGGTGGGCAGCTACATTTTACTATTGAAATCCAACAGCCAGGTGTATCGCCAACAAATAAAGAAGATTGATTAGAGTAATTATGGCCAGGACAAAAAGGTAATCGCCTACCGAATGATCTGCAAAGACACCGTAGAAGAGAAAATCCTCCAACTCCTGGAAAAGAAGCGAGCCGTAGCCTCCGAGATCATCTCTACCGATGAGAATGTGCTAAAGCAACTTGGGAAGAAGGATATTATGGGGTTGTTTGGGTGAGGTAGCTCGCAGTTGCACTACGAGTGGCCCGGGTACGGGCCGTTGCGGGTGGTGATGTTGCAACAGGTATTCGCTATCGCGAATAATCGGAATGCAATTCCGATCTACATGGAACCCCGCTGTAGAAAGCCATAGACCGCTGCTACCGTATATGCCAGGACAAAAAGGTTATCGCCTACCGCATGATCTGCAAAGACACCGTTGAAGAAAAAATCCTACAACTTCAGGAAAAGAAACGGGCCGTAGCCTCCGAGATCATCTCCACCGATGAGAACGTGCTAAAGCAGTTGGGGAAGAAGGATATTATGGGGTTGTTTGAGTGAGACACCCTGTACAAGAAAATCACCTCCGATGCCATTGAAGGCTTAGAGTTGGTGGATTTGTACGAGGAAGGATGAAGCTGATGCTGGTAGAATCAGAAGAGTCAATTACAAACGAAGATTTAAACATTGAATCACTATCTTAGCTGCTGATATTAAAGAAATAGAGCATGCGCGGGAATTTGAGTGGTATTTGTCCTTTACGGATGCAGGCAGGATTGCGAAATAGCGGGGGAATAAGAAAGGTTGGGAGTGTAGTGGGCAGGTGGGGTTTAGAGACTAATGGTAATTTAAATGAAGTGTTATAATTGCAGCAAAGACTTTATTAAACGAGAACTCACTAAGGAGCATATTCCTGGACAAAATCTATACATTGACTTTGATTCCCAACATAAGAAAAATCGAATAACTGTTCCTGCCTGCTTTATATGCAATAATAGTTATAGCAAAGGTGATGAAGAATTAAGGAATTGGCTCGGCACAATTAGTGAATTGGGCCAGAGTAATATTTTAACAAAAAAATCAGTCAAATCATTTTTAAGACATGATCCTGACTTTACCCGATTGGTATTTAATGATCAGGGAAAAGTCATTGGCACACAATACAAAAAAGGAGACATAAATTCAGCCCACATCAAGAATTTTAAAGGTTTATTTTACAAGCAATATGGCTTTCCTCTTCCTTTAGATTACAAGATACTTCCATATTATGAAAATGATCGTGTAGAATTAACTGGTTCCATTATTTCTTATCTAAGAACTAATTTTCCCTGGAAATACTCAGGCAGTCCAGATATTTTTCAATACATAATTCAACCATATGTGGAAGTATTGCCAATCAAACCTTTCGGAGATTTACCAATTGATGTAGAAAAAGACTCTCAAATTATCTTGGCAGTTTTCATCTATTTGAATCGTTTAGGGGTATTAATAATGGCAGCCAAGCCATAAAGCACAAACTTTTCATCTAATCTTTCCCAAGGGGCGAGCAGAAACACAGCTTCATCAAGCGCTTCCAGGTGGAGAGGCTCTCAATCGACCACAAATTCGAATTCATGGATGCCGGCTCCGACCTGAAGTTCGTCAACGATAAGGTTGTGTTAGGCGTGGTAAAGCGCGACTACTTTTTGGTATCCTTCGATTGCCCCGATTTGGGCGGCTTGACTTCAGGAATATATGCGCCTCTTTTTTCTAAAGGCTTACTATTGTCATTGCTTTTTTTCTGAGTCACTATATTTTTCTTTTTTAGGTGGTTTAACTGAGGGAATATAACTTCCGCTAGAAACTCGTCCACGATTCACGCGTCC
This sequence comes from Bacteroidia bacterium, assembly GCA_040880525.1. NCBI lineage: Bacteria > Pseudomonadati > Bacteroidota > Bacteroidia > Bacteroidia bacterium. The sequence continues at coordinate 1,593 of JBBDIG010000037.1, read as the reverse complement.
TTGAGGTTTGGGTTTTTTATCTGACATGGTCAAAATATGTTTAGAATTAGAAAAAAAACAAAAGAAGCAATTCCTAAGATAACAATAAAGAAATTGCTGATATTGATTGTTTCTATTTTTGAGTTTTGCTTGTCTATTATTAGATTTAACTCTGGATAGCTAAGTTCTTCATTTTCACATTTAGCAAGATTCTTCAGAGTCTTTCTTAACTTTTCAGTGCTATAAAGATGAGAATAAAGACTTAGAACCAACCCACCCAAAAGGAGAACCCATGCTAAAACGATAACGAATTGAAATTTAGCAGAAGTTAATTCCACTACATTATTAGCCAGCCCCACCGAAACAGCCAACGCCCCAGAAGAGATCGCTACTAATTGCTTATCAAAGCTATCCTGGCTTTTGTCAATTGCATCTTGCAATCTATCTTGATTGTCCATTTCGGTTTCTTCTCACAATTAGGGGACATTCATTAGGCCAATCTCTTTAATTTTACTTCTATTTTATCAACTCCTGTGGGTAAATCGCAACCATTTTGGCATACCTACTCCATTGCCCGCAAGATCGACTTCGATGATCCCGCGGCTCCGACCTAAAATTGGGTTGTAGAAGTATCCTTCAAAGCACTACTGGCATGGCGAGCAGAAAGAAGCACAGCTTCATCAAGCGCGTCCTGGAGGAGCCCGCCCTCCGTTGACCGCAAGTAACTGTAAATCTTAATTTGTATATCTTTGGCAACCAAAACAGCCGCCCATGAACGTTCTCACCAGAATAATCGGATTTCTTTCAATTTTCTTCCTGATAAACTTTGAGTTCCTTGCGGCACAAGAACCTACTTTAAAGGAGACTGAGAATTACATTAATGAAAAAATGAAAGTCCAGACTTGGCGCAAAGGGAAGATAGTGATCAGTCGCAATGGAACTACAAGAATTACGATTTTAGAGAATGGCAAATATCGAGATAGTTCAGTTTACTTTTTTGATATCAAAGATATGAAGATTAGTGAAGTGATAAAAGCCAAAGAAAACGAAGCAGATAAGTACAAAATTATAGTTGAATGTTTAAGTGAAAATTGTATTTTTAGTGAAGAGTTTTGGAGGGGCAAAAGAGAAAGGCAATGGCATGGTTCAAATTATCTATATTACTTTAAAGATGAAGTTGAAGCAAATAAGTTAAGAAAGGCATTGTTAAGAGCCAGAGCGATTTGTTTAAAGTATAAAGATCCCTTTGATTGATTTGTTCCAGAGAAGTACAACTTCATCAAGCGCTTCCAGGTTGAGATGCACTCAATTGGCCGCAAGGATCAGTATATTGTTCCGCCCCCCTTAAATGATCTGTGAAAACAACTGAAAAGGGAACTAAGAAGTTCAACACTAACAGCCCAAATGGGCCGCCAAAAGCGTAAACAGGCATCATTTAATATCTATATAATTTTACCGTTAAAGCTAATGCCGCTCTTGCTACAACAAAATCGTTTTCCATTGTGGTCGCTTGAAACCATTATTAACCAACACTCCAGGCTTTATAGTCAGACTATAAGTAGTGTCTGTCCATAAAGTCGTTTTTTCATCGGTTGGGTTAAGAAACCTATTTTG